>JABIUG010000526.1 GCA_018700655.1 Rhodospirillaceae bacterium
ATGATGACCGCACCGGCCTGGCGCAGGGCGGCAACGCAGGAGGCATCTTGTCCCGGGGTGCGTCCGGCATGGAGTACTGAGCCGTCTTCGGTCGGCATGTCCTTGGTGTCGAAGATATCCTTCACGCCGATCGGCACGCCGTGCAGCGGGCCGATGTCGCGCCCGGTCCGGCGCTGGCCATCGGCATCGCGGGCCTGCTTGCGGGCATGTTCCGGGTCGAGATGGGCCCAGGCCTGGACGTCGAACTCAAGCGTGGTGATACGGTCGAGGCAGGCATTGACCAGGTCAAGTGAAGTAATTCTGCCGTCGCGAATCGCTTTCGCTGCGTCAACCAGGCCAAGCCCTGCGAGATCGTCTGCCATCAGCCGAAGAAGTAAACCGGCAGCCAGAGCGCCAGTCCCGGGTAGAGGTAGAGCATGAACATGGCGACGAAGACCATCATCAGGAATGGCATTACGCCGCGGAAGATGTTCATTAATTGAACATAGAGCGGCGCAACGCCCTTCAGGTAATACGCAGCCATTGCCATGGGCGGTGTCAGGAACGAGGTCTGCAGATTCAGCGCCACCAGGATGCCGAAAAACAGCGGGTCGTCATCAAAGATCGAGAGCATTGGCAGGAAGATCGGAACAAAGATGATGATCTCGCTCCATTCCAAAGGCCAGCCCAGCAGGAAGATGATGAGCTGAGCCAGGGTCAGGAACATGATGGGCGAGAGTTCTATCGCCAGAACCCAATGCTCGATCAGCTTGTGGCCGCCGAGATAGGAAAAGACCGAGGCAAAGGTCCACGAGCCGACGAACAGCCAGCACACCATGGCCGAGGTGCGCGCTGTCAGGAAAACGGCCTCCTTGAGGCGCTTCCAGGTCAGTGCGCGGTAGCAGGCTGCCAGCACAAGCGCGCCGAACGAGCCGACACCGGCGGCTTCGGCTGGTGTTGCAATGCCGGCCAGGATTGCGCCCAGGACGGAAAGGATCAGAAGTGCCAGCGGCACGAACGAAGTCACGACCAGAACGATGATCTTGCCCAGCGGTGGCACGCTCTCTTCGGGTGGCTTTGGCGCCAGTCTGGGATTGAAGTAGGCGCGACCGATGACATAGGCCATGTAGAGCCCGGCCAGCATGAAACCAGGCAGGATCGCCGCAGCATAGAGCCGGACCGGAGAGACCTGCGCGATTGCGGCATAAACGATCAGCATGATGCTGGGCGGAATCAGGATGCCCAGGCAGCCACCGGCACAGATCACGCCGGCCGCGAACTTCTCGTCATAACCGGCACGCAGCATGGCCGGGAAGGCGAGCAGGCCCATCAGGGTTACCACTGCCCCAACAATACCGGTCGCTGTCGCAAAGAGAGCACAGGTCGCCAGCGCCGCCACGGCCATGGATCCAGGCAAGTGGCGCGCAGCCATCTGAAGGCGGAAAAACAGGCGATTTACGATGTTGGCGCGTTCGACCACGTAACCCATGAACAGGAAGAGCGGCACCGCGACCAGAACCTCGTTCGACATCACCGAATAGGTGTTCTGGACGAAGAGGTCGAAGATGTTGTTGTCAAAGATATGGTCCATGCGCTCGGGGCGCAGGTACGCGTAATAACCAAAGCCCAGGCCCATCGCGATCAACGTGAAGGCGATCGGAAATCCCATCAGAACGATGATGATGAAGAGCGCCAGCATCATGATCGCGATCTGTGGATCGGTCATGACTGCGTCTCCCTTGTCTCAAGGGTGTTGGCCGCATCATCCTGGCCGATGGCGTGCAGATCCTGGGCCTCGTTCATCAGCATGATCTCGGTCTCTTCGACATGGGCCATGCGTTCGGGCCAGACGCCGGTGCGAATGCAGCGGACACAGCGCACGACTTCGGAAATGCCCTGCAGGAACAGGATCGCGCCCGCAACCGGGATCAGGGTCTTGAAAAAGTAGATCTGGATCTGGGCTGGGCTGTTCCAGCTGTATTTCCGGTAGCCCCAGGAATCGGCAGCGTAGTCCGCGCCGTACCAGACCAGCGCAATCGCGCCTGGAAAGAAGAAGATGATGTAGAGAAAGAGGTCGACGCCGGCCTGCCATTTGGTCGGCAACAGGCGGTGGATCACGTCACCGCGGACGTGGCCGTTGCGCGACAGCGTGTAGGCGCCAGCCATCATGAAGAGCGCGCCATACATCTGGACGCTCATGTCGAAGGCCCAGGCGGTCGGGTGATTAAAGACGTAACGCGACACGACTTCGTAAACAGTCGCGAAGGTCAGAACCAGGATACACCAGGCAAAGGCTTTGCCGACCCAGGTCGATAGCCTGTCGATGGCATAGAGCGAACGAATCATCGCGCCTGTTGTTCCAGGTTTTAAGATAGGTAGGGGCGGTACACATGCACCGCCCCGGACCGATCAGATTGCTCGAACTCAGAGATCGCCGAAGTAGTGACGATAGGCACCGGCATAGTCGGGCGCATTGTTGAGTTCGTAGGCGCCAACACGTTGGGCCCACATCTTCTGTGAGTCGACGACCTTGGCGAAATAGGGGTCGTCCATGAATTCGACGAGAACGGTATCCCAGGCCACAAGCTGTGCGGCCATGATCTCGTCGGGTGTACGGTAGACGTTCACGCCAAATTCCTGCTTGAGAGCGATCAGGTCGTTCGAGTAACGATCCTGATACTTCCAGGACATGTCAGCCGAAGCGGACTCGGAGGCATACTGAAGGATCGCGCGCTGGGTATCATCGAGCTCCCAGAAGACGTCCTTGTTGAAGATGATCTCGAAGGTCTCCTGCGACTGATGGAAGCTCGCAAGGTGATAGTGCTTCGAGACATCCTGCATGCCGAAGTCCTTGTCGGACGTCGGTTTGTTGAACTCGGCTGCGTCAATCAGGCCACGCTCCATGGCGGGCTGAATTTCACCACCGGGCAGCTGAACGACCGACATGCCCATTTCCTGGAGCACGTTCGCGGCAAGGCCGACGGTGCGATATTTCAGGCCGTTGAGCTGATCGACACTGGTCATCTGCTCCTGGAACCAGCCAAAGGGCTGGGCCGGCATCGGACCGGAGAAATAACCCTCGACGTCGAGGCCGAGAATGTCGTGGAGCAACTCGTCATAAAGCGCCTGGCCACCACCGTACTTGATCCAGCCCAGAAGCTGGTTGGCTGACCAGCCCCAGCAAGGGCCGGTGCCGAACAGCGAGGCTGCCGGGTTTTTCGAATACCAGTAGGCGGTCACGAGATGGGCTGCATCCAGCACGCCGTTGGAAACGGCGGTCTGCATTTCGGCCGTTTTCACGACCGCGTCGACATCGAGATAGTCGATTCGCAACGAACCGCCCGACATCTGGTTGACGCGCTCGACATAATCGAGAGCAAATTCCTTGAAGATGCCGCTGCCCCAGGCGCCCTACATCTTGATGACAATGGTGTCCTGCGCGCGCGCGACATTCGGAGCGGCAACCGCGGCGGCTGCACCAACGGCGGCGGCGCCGCCACCTTTGAGGAATTTCCGGCGGCTGGCCGCCTTGTTCTGCGAACAGGACATGCCTTCCTCCCTGAAACGAAATGGACCCGTGAAACTGAATTTCAGTTGGTTCTTCTGACCAGACTGGCTGATGAGAGTTTTACGTCAATTGCTGGCATGTCACAACAGCGTCAACGGGTGCTATGACGGGTTTCACGCAGCCCGTGAATCGGGGAAAAACGAGCATGGAATCTGTCGAAACGGTTGTTGTTGGTGCCGGGGTGGTCGGTTTGGCCATTGCCAGGGCTTTGGCCTTGTCTGGCCGTGAAGTCATCGTGCTGGAGGCTGCCGAGGCTTTCGGTACGGCGACGTCGTCGCGCAACAGCGAAGTCATTCACGCTGGAATCTATTACCCCACCGGAAGCCTGAAGGCCCGATTGTGTGTCGCTGGAAAGTGGATGCTCTATGAGTTCTGCGTGAGTCATGGCGTCGATTTCACACGGTTCGGCAAGCTGATCGTTGCGACCGAGCAATCGGAGCTCGAAATACTCGATGGCCTCAAGGCAAAGGCAGCCGAGAATGGTGTCGAAGATCTGATCCGCCTCGATGCTGCCGAAGTCGCCGCGCGCGAGCCCGAGCTGCGCGCTGCGGGCGCTCTTTTGTCACCCTCGACCGGCGTGGTCGACAGCCATGGGCTGATGACCGCCTATCTGGGCGATGCAGAGGCGGCTGGCGCCATGCTGGCGTTACATGCGCCGGTCGAGAGCGGGGAAGTCAGAAACAGCGGTATCGCGCTTCAGGTTGGCGGTGAAATGCCGATGACGCTTTATGCACGCGAGGTTATCAATGCCGCCGGTCTCGGCGCACCTGTTCTGGGTAAAGCCATGGCGGGTCTTGATCCAGAGCATGTGCCCGAGCGTTACATGGCCAAAGGCAATTACTACACGCTTTCTGGCCGGTCGCCGTTCTCCAGCCTGATCTATCCGGTGCCGATGAAGGCCGGTCTGGGGGTTCACGTCACGCTCGATCTGGGTGGCCAGTGCCGCTTTGGCCCTGATGTCGAGTGGGTCGACGAGATCGATTACGAAGTTGATCCCGCGCGTGCCGACGTTTTCTATGAGGCTGTTCGCCGCTACTGGCCTGGTCTGCAGGATGGGGCGCTTCAGCCCGGCTACAGCGGTATCCGGCCCAAGCTGCAACTTCCCGGCGGTGCCGCAACCGATTTCATGATCGAAGGTCCCGGGGACCATGGCGTGCCAGGGCTGGTCAATCTGTTTGGTATCGAATCGCCCGGACTGACTTCGTCGCTCGCGATTGCCGAAGTGGTGCGTCGAAAGCTGGATGATGTTGTGACAAGTTGATCGAGCGTTAATGCCCGTCGGCTGTGCGGCAATGCCCGCGCGCAGGCTATTTGCCTTTGTGGTTGAGTTCCGAGTCCATCAGGCGGGCTGTGCGACGCGATGCCCGGGCGATTTCTTCTGCGCTGATCCAGCCGATGATATCGTTGATGTCCTGTCTTGCAGGGTGGTCCGTCACCAGAGCAATCGCAGCGTCGACATGTTCCATGGCTTTCAACACATCGACCAGACCCGCGCGTCGCTCGACCACGATATGGGCGATCGTGGTTTGGTCGGTCGGGTTGACCACCTTGACGGTCCCGGCGTCGTTCACCACCTGGTAGGTGCGTGTGTCAGGCACGCCTTCACGCATGACATCGCCGGCGCGCCGGGCATGATCCATCGCGATCTGCAAGCCTTCGGGCACAACATGGCCGCGGCGCAACAGCTTGATCGTGTAGATGCTCTCGCCGACCACCATCTTGCGCGTCGTCCAGGATGTCGTGGCCGCGATCAGAACCAGCAGGATGGCATTGTAATCCCGTGTCATTTCGTAGGTCATGGCGATCGCTGTCAGCAGCGCGCCGGTCGTGCCGCTGATCGCTGCGGCCATGCCGGCAAGCGCGAAGGCCGTGATCGGCACGCCGATATCCCCGAACAGTGCCATCGAGACATGACCGAACATGGCGCCCAAGGCCGCACCCATGAAAAGCGATGGTGAAAAGACGCCGCCCGATGCGCCCGACCCCAGGGTCAGGCAGGTCGCCAGAAGCTTGAGCGCAAACAGGATGAGCAGAAACCAGGGGTTGGCCAGAACACCTTCGAGGACCTGCTCGATCGTCGCGTAACCGACGCCGGCGACATAGTAGTGACCGGCCAGTTGCTGCACTGCGTAAATCAGGACGCCCAGCAGCAACATGCCGATCATGTGCTGGACGATGTAACCGCCGGGTATGGCCTCGAAGGCGTCTTCAGTCTTGTCGAGCGCCTTGATGAAGAGGCTGGACGCCAAGCCCATGACGATGCCCAGCGGCACCATCAGCACCAAACCCCAGGGAGCGGCGGCATGGAGGTCGAAGACCTGCAACGTGGGTATGTTGAAGGCCGGTGTCATACCTGCCGTCACACGTGTGATGTAGGCGCCAGCGACACAGGCGATGGCGACCGGCAACAGGGTTGTCGCATTGGTGGCGAGCAGCATCAGCTCGATCGCAAACACCAAACCACCGAGCGGTGCATTGAACGCTGCGGCAATGCCTGCGCCTGCGCCGGCGGCAACTAGGGTGAGGCGTTGGCCGACCGGGAGCCTGATAATCTGGGCGAGGTTGGATCCCATGGCCGCGCCGATCTGGATGATCGGGCCTTCGCGTCCGGCTGAACCGCCCGAACCAATCGACAAGGCCGATGCCAGCGCCTTGACGACCACGACCTGGGGGCGGATTCGACCCTCATTGTAGTGGATTGCATCCATGACTTCGGGCACGCCGTGGCCTTTGGCCTCCGGGGCGAAGGTCTTGACCAGCCAGGCGACGAAGCCTGCGACAACGGCGGGCACCAGGATGATGCCCGGCCCCCAGGGGCTCTCGGCAATGAAGGCTGTGGGATCGAACGCAAACGAGAAATCGCCGAGAAACAGGAGGTTCTGGAAGAACGCGATCAGAGAGCGAAAGAGCCATGCGCCCAGGCCGGCAATGATGCCGACCACGAGTGCCGCAAGGCTGACAATGACGATGCTGCGCATGGTTCCGATCCAGATTTTGCGTTGCCCCGGTGGACATTGCCCGATCATGCCTGCATGTCTATTAGAGATCACATAGACGACGAGGAGAATGCCATGGCCCAGACGGTCAAGGACATGATGATGGCGGCCCGTGACGGGTTGGTCGAACTGTCGCCGCAGGAAGCACAGGCCCGACTTGAGGCCGATGATGCCGTGTTTGTCGATGTGCGTGACGGGCTGGAAGTGAAGTCCAGTGGCACCCTGCCGGGGGCCGTTGTTGCTTCGCGGGGCATGCTGGAGTTTTTCCTGGATCCTGCGATGCCGATGCACGATGCCCGGCTCAAGTCAGGCAAGACCGTGATCTTCTATTGTGCGTCGGGTGGCCGCTCTGCGCTCTCTTCCAAGACGGCCCGTGACATGGGTTACGACGATGTTGCCCATATCGCCGGTGGGTTTGGAGCATGGGCCGGCGAGGGCCGACCCGTCGATTCAGGGGTGGGCCGATGACAAGCGATAACAACGACGGCGTCGGCCTTTCACTGGCTGAAGTCGCCGATCTCACGCGACGAGTCCTGATCGCCTGCGGCACGGGCCCTGCCAATGCGGAATCCGTTGTGGATTCGGTCGTGGCAGCTGAAGCGGACGGCATTCACAGCCACGGTCTGGCGCGTCTTCCGACCTATGCCGAACATGTCCTGTGCGGCAAGGTCGATGGCAAGGCGCAGCCCGGCTTGAGCCTGCCACGGCCGGGTGCTGTGGTGGTCGATGCCGCCTGTGGTTTTGCCCATCCTGCGATTGATCTGGGCCTTGCCAGTCTGGTCGAAGCCGCCCGTGATTGCGGTGTCGCGGCCATGACGGTGACCAATTCCTACAATTGTGGTGTCGCGGGCTATCACGTCGAGCGGATTGCACAGCAGGGCATGCTTGCTCTGGGGTTCGTGAATGCGCCGGCGGCGATCGCTCCATGGGGCGGCAAGAAAGG
>JABIUG010000527.1 GCA_018700655.1 Rhodospirillaceae bacterium
GCCCGAACCCTTCACGGTCAAGGAAGGCGTGCCGTTGCACATGATCGATATCGGCGGCGGCCATCTGGTCCGCGCCAGCGCCAAGCCGGAGGGCATCGCCGCATGATCCGGCTCGTTGTTGCACCCCTGCTGGCAGTTCTCCTGTTCTGGCCGGCGACATTGCGCGCAGCCGACGAGGTCCCTTCGCTGCAGGCTTTGGTTGACGACGGCACGTTGCCGGCGATGGCCGATCGCATTCCAGACGAACCCTTTGTCGTCGATAACGGGCGCGAGATCGGGACCTACGGCAGCGACTGGAACATGCTGATCACCAGAAGCAAGGACACGCGCCTGCTGGTGGTCTTCGGTTATGCCCGCCTGGTCGGTTATACCCCGGCCAATCTGGAAATAGTGCCCGATATTCTGGAGAGCTTCGAGGTCGAGGAAGAGCGTATCTTCACGCTCCACCTGCGCGAAGGTCATCGCTGGTCCGACGGTCATCCCTTCACCGCAGAGGATTTTCGCTACTGGTGGGAAGATGTCGCCAACCACGCCGAACTCTCGCCTTCGGGGCCGCCCACGGCCATGCTCGTCAATGGCGAGCCGCCGGTCTTCGAAGTGATCGACGAGACCACGGTGCGCTACACCTGGGCCGATCCCAATCCTGAATTCCTGCCGACCCTGGCGAGCGCGTCTCCGACCTTCATCTATCGCCCTGCCCACTTCATGAAGCAGTTCCACGCCGACTACGGCGACATCGAAGACATCGCCCGGATGGTCGAGGAAAAGTCGAAGACCAGCTGGACGGCGCTGCACAATGCAGAAGACGATATGTACAAGTTCGATAGCGCGACGCTGCCGACACTGCAACCCTGGACGATCACCAACGAGGCTCCGGCCCAGCGTTTCATCGGCGCGCGCAACCCGTTCTACTACAAGGTCGACGCCGAAGGTCAGCAGCTTCCCTATATCGACCGGGTTCTCATGAACGTGGTCGATTCCAAGCTCATCCCGCTCAAGACCTGGGCCGGTGAGGCAGACCTGCAGGCCCGCGGGCTGTCGTTCAACGACTACACATTTCTGAAAGAGGGTGAGGAACACAACGACTTCTCGGTCCACCTCTGGCAGACCGCGCGGGGTAGCCAGCTTGCCCTTTTCCCCAATCTCAACGCTGCCGATGATGTCTGGCGCGAGGTCATCCGCGACATCCGGTTCCGCCGGGCGATGTCGCTCGCGGTCAACCGCCACGAGATCAACCAGGTGATCTATTATGGTCTGGGCATACCGGGGCAGAACACGGTGCTGCCGGAATCGCCGCTCTACGAAGCGTCCTATCGCGAGGCCTATGCCGAGTTCGATCTCGACGAAGCAAACCGCCTGCTTGACGACATGGGCCTGACGGAACGCAACAGCAGCGGCGTGCGTCTGCTCCCCGACGGTCGCCCGATGGAGATCATCGTCGAAACCGCGGGCGAAAATGCCGAAGAAACCGACATTCTCGAACTGATCCACGATTCCTGGCTCGCCGCCGGTGTGAAACTCTTCTCCAAGCCACTGCAGCGCGAAGTGCTCAGGAACCGGGTCTTTGCCGGCCTCACGAACATGTCGATCTGGTTCGGCAGCGAGAACGGGGTGCCCAGCGCCGACATGAGCCCCTGGGAATTTGCCCCTTCGACCCAGCAGCTCTTCCAGTGGCCGCGCTGGGGTCAGTATTTCGAGACCGGTGGCGAAGCCGGTGTGCCGATCGACATGGACCAACCCGCGCGGTTGATGGAGCTCTATCTGACCTGGCGTACCGCAACCAGCCAGGAAGAACGCCAGGCAATCTGGCAGGAGATGCTGGAGATCAACGCCCAGGGCGTCTATTCCATCGGACTGGTCGCGGGCACCCTGCAGCCCATCGTGGTCTCGAACCGGATGCGCAATGTGCCGGGCGACGCCCTCTTCAACTGGGATCCAGGCGCACAGTTCGGCATGTACCAACCTGAAACCTTCTTCTTCGTCGATGGCGACAACGGCCGGCCATGATCGGGTATGTCGCTCATAAGCTCCGGCGTGCCAGCCTGACCTTGTTCGGGGCCAGCCTGATCACGTTCATCATCATCCAGCTGCCGCCGGGTGACTTCCTGTCGACCATGATCTCGGAATGCGAGGCGCGCGGTGAATCCAACTGCGCCGACGAGATCGAGGTTCTCAAGGAGGCCTACCATCTCAACGACCC
>JABIUG010000528.1 GCA_018700655.1 Rhodospirillaceae bacterium
CACCCGGCTGATCGTCGAGGGCTGACCCGATGCTCCCGGGAGCATCGTCACCCTGTCTTAACGCGCTCTAGGGCGGTGGCAGGAAACCGTTATCTGTAAACGCCTGGCGACCCATGGGTCCGACGAGGAATTCCAGAAAGGCCCGCGCTTCAGGCCGATCACCTGCCGCGACGACAGCGGCGGGATAAAGGATCGGCTCGTGCAGGTCAGCGGGCACAAGTTCCAGAACCGTAACGCGCTCGCTCACTGAAAGATCGGTCAGATAGACGATCCCGACCGGTGCCTCGCCACGTTCGACGAGCGCAAGAGCGCCACGAACATCGGCTGCCCGGGCCAGGCGAGGCTCCAGTTCGGCCCACAGACCAAGCGCCTCGAGCATCTGGCGTGCATAAAGCCCGGCTGGAACATGGGCAGGGTCACCAACCGCCAGCCGGTCATCGTCCCCCAGTGCAATGAACAGTGTTTCCGCCACGTCCGACCCAGTTTCAGGAGGATTCTCGCTGGAGGTGGCCAGCACCAGCTGGTTGGCGGCGACAAGACGTTGGCTGCCTGACGCCAGCAGGCCACGTTCTTCCAGGTACTGCATCCAGGCAGGGTTGGCGGAAATATGGACGCCCGCCGGCGCGCCATGTTCGATCTGCTTGGCCAGCGATGAGCTCGAGGCAAAGGAGATGACGACCTTGATGCCGGTCTGTGACGTGAACACCTCGGCCGCGGCCGAGACCGCTTCTGTCGTGCTGGCGGCCGCGAAAACCACCAGGGGATCTTCATCCGACAGTGCGATCTGGCCGGAAATGAGCCCGAGAAACGTCACCAGAACGACTCGAACGGCCCTGTGGATCATCCTGGGGATGAAAACCTGCTGCATTTCAGTGATCCGGCCCAATCTTAACCAATGTTCGATTTCTCTCACAATTTCAATATGTTATGATCACCTGACACGGCATATGCTGGCCACGCGGTTGAACCGTGAACGCGGTTCACTAGAATGTGCGCTGGGATCGGCAGGCGTCAACTAGCCTGCTTCGGGTTCATTTGGGGGACCACGCCGTGTCACGCGCCGCTCTATCGGCCGAACGTATTGTGACGACTGCAGAAGCGTTGATCCGTGACAGCGGATCGACCGACTGGACCGTCCGCAAACTCTGCCGCCAGCTGGAATGTGCTCCCGGGGCGATCTACCGCTGTTTTCCCGGCGGGGTCGATGCGATCGGCGCGGAAATCCGCAGCCGCCATCTCGTCGAACTGGCCGAACTGCTGCTCGTCGCCGAGCAGGACATACAAGCAGAAGGGCTCGCCAGCCTGGCCCCGGCCTCGATTGCCGCCAGCCTTTCCAGACGTTGCCGCACCTATCTTGCCTTTGCCGGTGTGCAAGGTGAAGTCTACCGCTCCTTTTATGCCTTCAAGGCGAGCCAGCGCGGCGACCATGCCTATGCCATCGCGGCTGACGCCATGGTCGACCGGCCCGCCGAGTTGATCCGCGCCGCCGCCCTTAACCGGGAGCTCAACCGCCCGAGTATCGGCACCTTCGATTCCGAACGTCTGGCCCTGATGATCTGGTCGCGCCTCCATGGCCATGCCGATCTGGTGCTTTCCGGGCTTGCCGACAGCCGGATCGAGGAACTGGAAGATCGCCTGCTGATCGATGTCCTGGGCATCGTCGGGTTCCGCGTCGCTGAATACCCGGCCGGTCTCGAAGCTGCCGCCCGCGCCGGCCGCCAGGGCACCTGATACAAAACCTTCGTTTCATCAGATAGCCTCGTGTAAACCGTGTCCATCAAACGGGAGCGGTGCCGTGACACGATCCAACGATCATCTGATTACCTCGCTCGAGGCGCTCGAAGCGCACTATGGCGCAGCCGTCCCGCTTTCGCTGACCAAGGAACTCGATCACATCTCCGACCACTACCGGGCATTCATCGAGGCCGCGCCCTTTGTCGCGATTGCGAGCTCGGGACAGGGTGGCCTGGACTGTTCGCCGCGCGGCGACCCCGCAGGCTTCGTGCGGGTCACCAGTCCCAGGACCATCATGCTGCCCGACCAGCGTGGCAACAACCGGCTCGACACCCTCAAGAACATCGTTGGGGACCCCCGCGTCGCCTTGCTCTTCCTCATTCCAGGCGTCGGCGAGACCATGCGGATCAACGGCCAGGCGGTCATCTCGACCGACCCCGGGCTTTGCGCGGGTTTCATCATGCAGGGCAAGACACCCGCCAGCGTGATCGTGGTGACGGTCGATAGCGTTTACTTCCAGTGTCAGAAGGCTCTTGCCCGCTCGCGCCTGTGGGATCCCGATGCCCGGGTCGACCGTGCCACGCTGCCCACAGCCGGAGAGATGGCCGAAGCACTTTCCGCCGAACCGTTCGACGGCGCGGCCTATGACGCCGCATACCCCGAGCGCATGAAAACGACGATTTACTAGAGCCCGATCAACTCAGGTCGCTTCGACCTGAACTGTGGATCGGGCTCTATACCTTTGAAGCAGAGCCCGCCCTAAACCGAGTTGCCCGCTTCAAGGCCTTCAAGCACAGCTTCCTCTACCGTGCGCGCGGCAGCGGCGTCGCCGATCCAGCGGATCTTGCCTGACCAGCCGTCGAGTCCGTCGGCCAGGCCGTCGACCGGTTCGTGGCCCAGGGCCGTCACCAGCGTCTCGACGTCCTCGCATATGATCGGGCTGCCTGCCGTGGTGTGCTGCAGATAGACGCTATCGCCATCGACCCCGTAGAGACGCGCGAGCGGAATGACCTCGACGCCGAGATCGTGGAGCGCGCCCAGCCAGCGGTCGCGGACATATTGCTGGATCGTCTGGCCCGGCATGTTGCCGTTGACCGCCAGGCGCACATGGCTTCCGGCTCGCGCCAGCTTCTCGGCCAGGCCCATGCCGATCCAGTCGCAGCGCCAGTCGGCGATCACCACGCGGGCGCCGACATTGGCCTCGTCGCGAATGACGGACCAGGCATCGACCACATGGGCGTCCTCCTCGCCTTCGATCGGCGGGCGGAACGGCTTCGCGCCCGTGGCGACCAACACCACATCCGGCGCTTCAGCCTCGACCAGCGCACGATCGACCGGCGTGTTGAGCCGGACCGTGACACCGGTCAATTCCATCTCGCGTGCCAGGTTGGTCGCAATGCCGCCGAACTCGGCGCGGCCGGGCAAGAGTTGGGCCAGCAGGACCTGACCGCCGAGCTGGGGGCCGGCTTCGCACAGGGTTACGCGGTGGCCGCGTTCAGCCGCCACTGCTGCGGCCTTCATCCCGGCGGGACCACCGCCCGCCACAAGCACGTGGCGGACTTCGCCAACAGGCGCACGACTGCCGTAGCGCACCTCGCGCCCGCTCTCGGGATGCTGCACGCAGGAGACGCCATAACCGACCAGGATGCGGCCGATGCAGGACTGGTTGCAGCCGACACAGGCGCGAATGTCGTCGATGCGGCCTTCGCGCGCCTTGTTGGCCATCTCCGGGTCGGCGATCATCGCGCGGGTCATGCCGATCATGTCGGCGCTGCTGCCTCTCAGGATCTGTTCGGCGACCTGGGGCTGGTTGATGCGCCCGGCAACAAAGACCGGTTTGCCGGTCTTTTCCTTCACCGCGGCGGCAAAGGGCGCGACATAACCGGGCTCCATGTTCATCGGCGGGACGATATGGACGGAGCCGCCCAACGTGGCTGACGAACCCGCGATGACGTTAAAATAATCCCATGGCCCGTCGACAAGTCCGTCCAGAATTTCGAAGGCTTCGTCGGGCTGCAGGCCTTCGGGTCCCATTTCATCTCCGGAGATACGGAAACCCAGGATGGCGTCGTCGTCGAGCGCACCACGTACCGCCTCGCCGATTTCGCGCAGAAACCGCAGGCGGTTCTCCAGGCTGCCGCCATAGGCATCCCCGCGCCGGTTGACCCGGGGGCTCAGGAACTGTGCCGGCAGATAACCCTGGCTCGCGATGACCTCGATCCCGTCATAGCCCGCCTTGCGCATGCGCGCGCCGCCCGCACCATAGGCTTCGACCACCTCCTGAATGAGGTCGATGGGCATCTCCCGCGGCATGACATGGAAGCGTTCGTTGGGTGTGGCGGACGCCGAATAGGCCACGGGCCCGATCCCGTCGGGCGCATGCAACACTTCGCGGCCGGGATGGAACAACTGGCCGAACACCTTGCAGCCATGCTTGTGGACCGCGTCTGTCAGCTTTGCCAGGCCCGGCAGGCTCTTGTCGTTCTTCACCTGCAACAGGCCATCGTCATAGACCGCCGAGTCGTGGACCAGCGTCGCCTCGGTCACGATCAGACCCGCACCGCCCCTGGCGCGGGCCTCGTGATAGGCGATCAGATCAGCGCCTGCCGTTCCGCCCTCGGCCAGCATGGTGCCGTGGCCGGTCGAGAAGATGCGGTTCTTGATCTCCAGCCCGCGCAAAGTGAAGGGGCTGAAAAGATGCGGAAAGCTGGTCATGGTTCCTCTTTGTTGAGGGTGGTTCATCTGTCAGTCTGGGGGTGCACCGGTCAGGCTGGCCACGCTTTCACCCTCACGCTCGGGCGCGGGCACAGGCGTGACATTGCCCAGCTGGAGCATTTCCATGGTGTTGTAGCGTGCGTCGATTACAGGATTCGAGCGTTGCTTGGGGTCGTCGGATCCCGGCTCGAAAATCCGGTGCGGGTTGTCGCCATCATAAAACCCAAGATAAGGCCCGCCAAAGTCGTATCCGATCAGGCGTTGCAGCCGTTCGGGATATTCCCGGGCAATCTCGGGCGGATTGGCGAGGTACTGGTTTTCTTCCTGGCGCAGCCAGCTCCAGCAATATTGCAGGGCCATCCCGGTCCGGGTCACGTCAGAACTGTTTTCACCGCCACCGTGAATCGTGCCGCCGGTATAGATCAGGACCGAGCCGGCAGGCATCGCCGCCCGGGCGATCTCGTCGTGATAGGGCTGGCGGTGGTGCTCCCGGATGTGGCTGCCCAGCACGATCTGCGTGCCTCCGTTCTCTGACGTGAAGTCCGACAACGCCCACATCGCCGGCATGATCATCGGCGGGCAGGGATGTTTCACCGGATAGAGCAGGCCATCGCGATGGAGGTTCTGTGCCGCAGCGCCCGGCGCCAGATGCATGACGCCGGAAAAGTTGAGCTGGTAGTTCGTCGAAAAGGGCAACAGCGTCAGATCACAAAGCGCCAGCACCACGGGATGAATGACCAGCTCACGCGCGGCTGTGGATTTGGCCAGCATGCAGTTGACGTTTTTGGTGTGAAACCCGGCGAATTCGTTGTGTCCGAAGGGTGCTGCCTCGATATGGGCGCCAGTTCCTCACGCGCCTGCGCGGCCAGTTCGACCGCGAGCTCTTCAATGATGACGCAAACGTTCTCCATCAGAGAGGCATGCATCGCTTCCGGCGACAAATCTGGTGCGATGGTGTTGAGCGTGCTCATGATGGGGTTCCTTCAGGGGTCGGTGGTTCGCCGAAGCGTTGCGGCGTCAGGGTGGCCTGGCGCTGGTCGATCTCGGGTCGTGACCGCCGCGTCGGCCCCGTCGGATCGTCCTCGAACAGACGGTGAGGATCGTCTCGGTCGACAAAACCCAGCGACGGCCCGCCGAAATCGTAACCCAGCAGGCGGCGCAAGGCTTCGGGATAGGCGCGTGCGGCCTCGGGCGGATGGGCGAGGTA
>JABIUG010000529.1 GCA_018700655.1 Rhodospirillaceae bacterium
CCACCCACCAGACCCGCCATGTCAGCAAAGAAACCAAGCAACGGCATGACCATAACCAGCGCAATGGTGCGGGGCAGGACGAGCAGTTCGATCGGGTTGATGCCGAGCGCTCGCATGGCGTCGACTTCCTCGTTGACCTTCATCGTGCCGATCTGAGCCGCAAAGGCGCTGCCCGAGCGACCGGCGATGATGATCGCGGTCATCAGAATGCCGGTCTCGCGCAGGAACGAGATGCCGAGCAGATTGACCGTGAAGATTTCGGCCCCGAACCGGCGCAATTGGTCGGCGCCCTGGAAGGTCAGCACGACACCAACCAGAAAGGTCAGAAGGCCGACGATCGGCAGCGCGTTGATGCCGACCTGTTCCATGTGATTGATGATCGAGACGAACTTCAGGCGGCGCGGCCGCATCAATGCGCCGGCCATCGTGATGCTGAGTTCACCGAAGAACGAGAGCATGTCGCACATTTCACACCAGACCTGATAGGCCTGATAGCCGGTCCGGTCGGCCATCCGTTGGAGCGGACGGAATTTGCGCAGTTCCATCGGTGGCTGTTCTTCACATTCCACGATGTGGTGGAACAGACCCTTGTGGTTGTCACCCAGGTGCGAAAACGAAACCTCGAGCCCTTCGCTGCGCAGCCGTTCACGCAAACGGAACAGGACCCATGCGCCGGCAGTATCGAGCAGTTCGACGGCATCAAGGTCGATATCGACGGGTTTCTGGGCGTCGGGTTTCAGCGCCCGTACCTTGGAATCGAGCGCTGAGACGGTCGCGAGGGTCCAGGAACCCCGCGCCACAACGATCGAACGACCGTCGCCTGCCGTCATATCTATGCTGGCTGTTTCAGCCATATTTGTGTTTCACCCCAGCGTCTCGCGCCGTTCCTAGCATAAACCTACCTTTGGCGTACACGTGAACCTTCCAAACAAGCTGATTGTTGAAGGCCTAGCTTTCAAACCGTTCCCGATAATGCCCGCTCACGACGTCGCTGGCTTTCTCCCGCAGCCAGCTCTCGTCGCAGGCGCGTTCGGCAAAGCGGTCTGCGGCATAAGGCTGAGGATTGAACTTTGGCTCTGCTGCTTCGGTGATGGTGTCGGCGATGACATGGCCGGCCAGCGCCGAATAAGTCACGCCGGCTGAGTTCATGGCGCTGGCAACATGGAGACCTGCGATGTTGCCGAACGGCCCCAGGAGAGGCTCGCCGTCGGGTGTGAAGGACTCCGGGCCGTTCACAAAACGCCTGATCTGCGCCTGCTCGAGGGCCGGAAAATGCTCGGCGGCACGCTCGGCATAGGGTGCTAACTTGTCCCAGTTGTCGTCCAACAGGGAAAACGAAAAATCGTCCGGTGGTGCACCGTGTTCGGCATCCAGCGTGAGCGCACCTTCATCGAAGCAACCCAGCAGAAGGTCGCCGACTTCTTCGCGGCCATAGATCAGGTCGTTGGGCGAAACGAAGGAGGGCGTTGTGCGGTCAAGCCGCTGGTCGGTTCTGGCAATGACATAGAAATGCTCGCAACCCCACTGCGGCAGCAACAGTCCTAGTTGGCTCAACAGCCGACGCGACCACAGGCCACAACAGATCACAACGTCGTCCACCTCGATGTCATCGTCATCGGTGCAAACCTTCTTGACCCGGCCGTTTCGGATATCGAGGCCCGTGACATTGCAGCCTTCACGGATGGTGACGCCGCGCCGCCTGGCAGCGCGGGCATAAGCTGCGGTCAGGTCGGCCGGGTTTACACGTCCCGATCTGCTGTTGAACCAGGCGCCGGCAAGGCGGTCGCCGTGGAGCAGGGGGTGGCGCTCCGCAGCGGCTTGCGGATCGAGCCATGCGTTCTCGAAGCGCATCGCATCAGCAGCGACCGCCATCGACCTGAAGCTATCGAGCGTCTTTTCAGTACGTGCAAGGAACAACCGTCCGGTCCACAGCCAGCCGGTATCCTGTTCTGATTCCCGGGCGACCTGATCGAGCGTGTCGAACAGGGTGAGAATATGGTCGCTGCCTGGAACCCAGGTGATGTTGCCGGCCGAATGCCAGGTCGTGCCCGAACCGAGCCGGTCGCGTTCAAGAAGCACGATTTCGCCGGCGTCGCGACTGGCCAGGTGCCAGGCGACACTGGTACCGGTCACACCGCCGCCGATCACTGCGATTTTTCGAACCATGGTCATCTCCCTCTGCTCAACAGCATCGACAAATTTTGAGATCATGCAATCCATGGAGCCCGCGGCTCTTGCGGAGTGCACGGCGCTTGTGCAGCATCGCGCCCGACGATGTTGGAGTTGTGAAACGTGCGGGTACGAGGCAATCGGCGCGGGCGAGGCCAGTCGGCGACACTGCGCGTATGCGTGACGTGCCGCTGGAAGGGCCTCCAGGAGATGGAAGACGAGGCCATTCGGCCCGGCGAGCGCCTGTTTCAATTGGTCAGGGACGAAGCCGGGCCGGACCAGAAAGATCGGATCCAGGACATTGTCTGCCTGACCCATTGCATGAACGCCTGTAACGCGGTTGCCATGCAGCGTGGCAAGACGCCTTTGTTGATGACGCAGATGGCCCCAGACCGCGAAACCGCTCGCGCATTGCTGGCGATGCTTGATGCTTTTAACGATTCAGAGACAGGCATGGTCGCTGACGATCAGGTGCCCGATGAAATTCCTCTGGCCCGCCCGTTGGTGCCGCCTGGGGTATCGCGCAGTAGGGGACGTTCATGAGTGATATCGGTCCGGGTAATCCGGTAGGGCGCAAGGAGGATCGTCGATTCCTCACGGGACAGGGCCGCTATGTCGCTGATCTCGATTCCTCCGACATGCTGCATGTCGTGTTTGTCCGTTCCGACCACGCACACGGAACCATCACGGGCACGGACCTGTCCGATGCTGGGGCCGTACCAGGTGTGGTGGCGGTTCATGACGGCGTTTCACTCAAACAACTGGGGATCGGGGACCTGCCGTGTTTCCGCAAGATCAAGGGGCGTGGCGGAGCCGAGATGGCCGACCTGCCTAGACCGCCACTGGCGGTTGGGCGTGTGCGTTATGTCGGCGAACCCGTGGCGGTCGTCGTCGCCCGCTCGCGTGAAGCTGCTGAGGAGGCCGCTGCTCTCGTGGAGGTGGAAGTCGCGCCGTTGCCTGCCGTGATCGACCTGCGCGCCGCCATGGAGGCGGATGCGCCGGTGCTGTGGGATGAACTGGGCAGCAACTGTTATTTCACCTTCGACTGGGGCGAGGAAGAAGACACGGCCGCAGCTTTCGAGCGCGCCGATCATGTCGTCACCATCGATCTGGTCAACAGCCGCCTGGTTCCCAATCCGATGGAGCCGCGTGTCTGTGTCGCAGTTCCAGATGGCGAGCGCCTGACCCTTCACGCCAGCCATCAGAAGCCGCATGACCTGTTGAAAATGATGGCGCCGCTCATCGGGATCGATATGGCCCAGATGCGTGTCATCTCCCCGGATGTCGGGGGCGGCTTCGGCGCCAAGCTTTTCCTCTATCCTGAGGAAACCATCACGGCGTTTCTCGCCCTGCAACTGAACCGGTCGATGCGCTGGGTCGGGGATAGAACGGATGCCATGCTGGGCGATGCCCATGGCCGTGATCATGCAACACACGCTGAACTGGCCCTGGATGCCGAGGGCAGGTTCCTCGCGCTGAGAGCCGACGTGCTCGCTGCTCTTGGCGCTTGCGTGAGTTCGTTCGCACCTGCGATTTCCACGCAATATCATGCCCCGGCCTGTTCAGGCGTCTATCGGATCCCATCCATGGCGGTTACCGTCCGTGGTGTCTTTACCAACACAGGTCCGGTCGATGCCTACCGTGGCGCCGGACGGCCCGAAGCGGCCTATATCATTGAGCGCCTGGCGGACATGGCGGCGCTGAAACTGGGACTGGATCGTGCCGAGATCCGTCGGCGCAACATGATCAGGCCTAGGGATATGCCGTTCATCACGGCAGGGCGCCTGAAGATGGACAGCGGGGATTTCCCCCATGCGCTCGATGTCGCGCTGGAGCAGGGCGGTTATGACGGGTTTCCCGAGCGCAAGGCAGCCGCGCGGCAGAACGGGAAGCTGCGGGGGCTCGGCCTGGCGTCATGGTTCGAGCCCAGTGCCGGTGGTCGTCCGGTCAACAAGGACGGCAGCGGCGGTGATGCCGGCGGTCACGAATATGCCCGTTTGCGCGTGCATCCCGATGGCACGGCGACCCTGCAGGTCGGGACGCACAATCACGGCCAGGGTCACGAGACAACCTATGCCCAGATCGCAGCCGATCGGTTGGGCCTGCCACTCGACGCCATCGAAGTTCGCAACGGTGATACCGACGAAGTCGCCTATGGCGAGGGTTCTTATGGTTCGCGCGGCATTCACCTGGCCGGCAATGCTGCTGCCGCCGCGACCGACAAGGTGATCGCCAAGGGCCGCCAGGTCGCTGCCGACATGCTGGAGGCCGCTGCCGATGACGTCGAATTCGTCGATGGCGGTTACCGGATCGTCGGGACCGATCGTGCGATGACCTTCCGCGAAATCGCTGGCGCAGCACATGGCGCCGTCGCCAAACCCGGTGGCGAACTCGAACCCGGTCTCGATGAACATGCCTATTACGTCGGTCACGGTTCGACTTTTCCCGGCGGTTGCCACCTGGCCGAAATCGAAATCGACCCGGAGACGGGCGTTCTGACGATCGAACGTTATGTCGTGGCCGACGATGTCGGTGTCGCGGTCAATCCCGTCATCGTGGAAGGGCAACTCCATGGCGGCGTTACGCAGGGGCTGGGCCAGGCGATCTTCGAGGCTCCGGTTTATGACGAGACCGGGCAGATGCTGACCGCTTCGTTCATGGATTACGCTCTGCCGCGGGCCAATGACCTGCCGAACTTTGACATGCACATGTTCGAGACCCGGTGCACGACCAACCCACTGGGTGTGAAAGGGGCTGGCGAGGCCGGTTGTGTGCCTGCTCCCTGTGCGATCATCAATGCCGTGGCCGACGCCCTGGGCGTTGACCATATCGACATGCCGGTCACCCCGCAGACCCTGTGGCGCGCCCTGAACAAGGCTGAGGCCTAAAACACGAATGGGACCGCTTGCCGCAGCCCTGGCCCTGACTGCCGCGGCGCTTCATGCTTCCTGGAACGCGATGGTCAAGGCCAATCCGGACCGCTTTGCCGTTCTGGCGGTGATCTCCGGCTTTGGCGTAATCGGAGGCCCGATCCTGATCCTGATCGGCGGACATCCATCCGCTGCCGCAATCCCTTTCCTGTTTGCTTCGTTCGTCGTCCACATCGGTTACAACGCGTTTCTGCTCAGCTCCTATCGTGTCGCCGACCTCAGCCATGCCTATCCCCTGGCCCGTGGCTCCGCGCCGCTTCTGGCGACCCTGGGCGGCGTGATGCTGGCAGGCGATCAGGTGAGTTTGCTGTCGATGGTCGGCATTACGATTGTCTGCGGCGGCATTGTTTTGATCTCGATGCAGTTCAATGTCCGGGAATTGGGCTGGAGTGGCATCGGCTGGCCTCTGGCGACCGGGCTGATGATCTCGTCCTATACCGTGATCGACGGCATGGGCGTGCGGACCTCGGGCAATGCTCTGGGTTACATCGGCTGGTTGTTTCTGATTGACGGCGTGCCGTTCATGCTCTGGTGCGTCCTGCGCGAGCGGCGAGTCGGTGTCAGGCGGCTGGTGAACGTCTGGAAAGTCGGGCTTCTGGGCGGGTTCATGAGTATGGCCGCCTATGGTCTGGTGATCTTTGCCATGAGCTTTGCCGCGATCGGACCTGTCGCGGCGCTGCGCGAAACCGGTGTCATCCTGGCCGCCGTAATTGGGGCCTTTGTCCTTCACGAGCCCTTTGGTGGCCGCCGCATCATGTTGGCTGTCATCGTGGTGGCCGGATCCGCGCTGCTCTACCTCGGCCGCTGACGCAATCACTCTTTCATCCGCCCTCAAACTCGCGACTACCAATTCGGTAGATATGTTCCTATCATGGTGGTCAACCGCAGGGGCTGCGGATCAGGGAGGGAATTTATGTATAAGTCGCTGAACATCGACCCCAACAAATGTACGGGTTGTCTGCAGTGTGAGCTGGCGTGTTCGCTGGACAACGAGGGGGTCTTCAACCCTTCGAAATCACGCATCAAGATCATCACCTTCGAGGCAAAGGGACGATTCGTGCCCTATACCTGCACGCAGTGTGCGGAAGCCTGGTGTCTTGAGGCCTGCCCGACCCACGCGATCACGATCGACAAGGCGACAGGCGCCAAGGTCGTGAGCGATGCTTTGTGTGTCGGCTGCAAGGTCTGCACCATCGCGTGCCCGTTCGGCACGATCAATTTCAACGCCGACACCGGCAAGGTCGTCAAATGCGACCTGTGTGAAGGTGAGCCTGAGTGCGTCGCGGCGTGCCCGACAGAAGCCATCACTTATGTCGACGCAAACTGGACCGGTCTCGACAAGATGCGCAGTTCGGCGGCCACCGCCGACGCTGCTGCACAGGCTTAAGGGGAGAACAGAACAATGGCATGGGCTGGAAAAATCCTGCGGGTGAACCTGACTGAGGGAACCTGCGCAAGCGAGCCGCTCAACATGGAATGGGCGCACGCCTATCTGGGTCAGCGCGGACTGGCTACGAAGTATCTCGTCGAGGAAATCGATCCCAAGGTCGATCCACTGGCGCCCGAGAACAAGCTGATCATGGCGACCGGTCCGCTGACCGGCACAAGCGCCTCAACGGCTGGGCGTTACTCGGTCATCACCAAGGGTGCGCTGACCGGTGCGATCGCCTGCTCCAATTCTGGCGGCTTCTTCGGCAACGAGATGAAGAACGCCGGCTGGGACATGATTATCTTCGAGGGCAAGTCGCCCAAGCCGGTATACCTGATGGTCGAGAACGACAACGCCACCCTGTGTGACGCGTCGGCCCACTGGGGCACCTCGGTCTGGGACACCGAAGAAGCGATCAAGGCGAATCACGGGGATCCGATGATCCGGGTCGCCTCGATCGGCGTCTCCGGCGAAAAGGGCGTGAAGTTCGCCTGTGTCGTCAACGACATGCATCGCGCGGCCGGCCGCTCCGGCGTCGGCACGGTGATGGGTTCCAAGAACCTCAAGGCCGTCGCGCTGCGCGGCACGCTGGGTGTGAAGGTCAAGGATGCCAAGCGTTTCCTCGGCGCGTCCGCGGCCGCCAAGCAGGAGCTCGCCGACAACCCGGTCACCGGCCAGGGCCTGCCCGCCATGGGCACCCAGGTGCTGATGAACGTGATCAACGAAACCGGCGGCCTGCCGACGCGCAACCATCGTGAAGTCCAGTTCGAAGGTGCCAACGACATCGGCGCCGAGGCCATGGCCGTGGTGCGTGAGTCCGACGGCAAGGCCAACCTTGTCACCAATGCTGCATGCTTCGGCTGCACCATCGCCTGCGGCCGTATCTCTCAGATCGACCGTGAGCATTTCTCGGTGGTCGAGCGGCCGCAGTATCAGATGGCGTCGGGTGGTCTGGAATACGAGGCAGCCTGGGCGCTGGGCGCCGCGACCGGTGTCAATGACCTGGAAGCGCTGACCTTCGCCAACTTCGTGTGCAACGAACAGGGCATCGATCCGATCACGTTCGGCGCCACGATCGGTGCGGCCATGGAAATGTTCGAGGACGGCGTCCTCACCGAAGAACAGACCGGCATGTCGCTGAAGTTCGGCGATGCCAAGGCACTCTGCGATCTCGCCCTGCTCACCGGCACGGGCGAAGGTTTCGGTGCCGAAATCGGCCTGGGCTCCAAGCGGCTGACCGAAAAGTATGGCCGGCCGGAGCTCTCCATGGGCGTCAAGGGCCAGGAGTTCCCGGCATACGACGGTCGCGGCATCCAGGGTATCGGTCTGGCTTATGCCACGTCCAACCGCGGTGCCTGCCATCTGCGTGGTTACACCATCGCTTCGGAAGTGTTCGGCATTCCGGTCAAGACCGACCCGCTCGACTCCGATGGCAAGCCGGCTCTGGTGAAGGCTTTCCAGGACGCCACCGCCGCGGTCGACTCGAGTGGTCTGTGCGTGTTCACCACCTTCGCCTGGACGCTGGAGGACTTTGCTCCTCAGATCGACGCGGCCTGCGAGGGTGATTGGACGGCCGAGCGCCTGCTCGATATCGGTGAGCGCATCTGGAATCTGGAGCGGAACTTCAACAATGCTGCCGGTTTCACGGCTGCTGATGACAACCTGCCTGAGCGTCTGCTCAAGGATGCGGCCAAGACCGGCCCGGCCGAAGGCAAGGTCAGCGCCCTGGCGACCATGTTGCCGGAGTACTACGAACTCCGTGGCTGGACACCCGACGGCGTTCCGACCAACGAGACCCTGTCGCGACTGGGCCTCTAAAAACGGAAAGTTGATGTGATGGGGCGGTCGCCGGGCTTGCGGGTTCCGGCGACCGCCCCTTTCATGTCTGCGATACGGGAAGCACAACGGTAGCCATGCAAATCATGCTGAAACTCTATGCCGGTCTGACGCCGTTTCTGCCGGCTGGTGCCGTGAACAACCAGATCGCCATCGAAGTCGCAGAGAACACGACCATCAACACCGTGCTTGATGCCCGGGGATGCCCGCGCAAGATGTGCCACCTGGTGATGCAAAACGGTTTTCATGTGCCGCCGGGTGAGCGCGATGCGCGGGTGCTCAAAGAGGGCGACGCGCTGGCCGCTTGGCCGCCGATCGCGGGGGGATAAACATGGCTACATCCGAACCCATTGTGCGCGACACGGCGATCACCGTGCCCGATTTCTTTCGCCTGCTGCCCCGCGCGCTGGACGGCGAGAGCTACACGACGACCGCAAACAGTGTGGCCGTGGGTGATGCCAGCCATGGCGTCGCCATCACGATCCGCCCGCTGGAGCCGCGCCGTATTGCGCGGTTGAGAATCGACCGCTGCGAGGTGGTTTTGACGTTCACCGGCTACACCGACGAACAACGCGAAGCCTTTTTCATCCGCTTCGACCGCGCCTATCAACGCGGCGGTGGCTGACGCCCTCTTTGTCTAGACGATCCGTCCCAACCGCACGGCGGTCTTGCCCTTCACGGCTTCGCGGGCTGGCATGACCATGACGCAGTCGGGGTAGGGGGTGCGCCGTTCGGTGCCGTCATCGGTGCCGATCAGCGTGCCTTCTTCCGCGACGACCTCGAAGGCCTCGAAGGTCCGGGCAAAAACGAAATTGTCGGTCTCGATCGTGACCGGACCCGTGACATCGATGAAAAGCTGGGGCTCGTCGTCGGGTGTGTCGCCCAGATGCTCGGCGATGAAGGCAGGGTCAATCGCATCGTAGTGACGCAGGAAGCGCAGGCTGGTCTCGATCGCAATGTCGGCGGCCTCCTTGTAAAAATGGTAGCCGCATTCCACCAGCACACTCTGGTTCGCTGCTGCGGGGTCGTCGAATGCTGCGTAGTCGCGTAGGCGTTTGCCCGCGGCATGGCCGGGATCGATGATGACGTGTTTGGGTTTGCCCATGGCATCGGCGAGTGCGCGGCCCTTGGCTGTAATCCCTGACATCAGCATTGTCGGCTGCGGCAGTTCGACCGAATGGATATCGAGCAGGTGGTCGATGACGTCGACCGCGGGGCGGAATGCGCGCGCACGGGTGAGTTCCACGCTGTCGCGCTCGCCGTCGAGGGTCTCTTCGTTCCACAGTCGGTTGAAGTCCTCATCGACAAAACGCGAGGCATAGGGATAGGCGGCATCGAAGCTTTCATAGGCCGCGACGTTAGCGAAGCTCAGCGTGAGTTTGCCGCGGATCGGGCGGACATCATGCTCGAACAGAAACTTCAGGGCATGAGCACCGCAGACTTCGTTGCCGTGGGTCAGCGCATTGATCATCAGATGCGGGCCGGCAACGCCGCTGTCATATGTCGTGACATAGTCGATGCCCGTGTTACCCGCCTTGAAGGGCGTGATGTCGCAGGGCAGGAGGTGGACGCCATAGGGTGCGGCAGCGCTGGTGTTCATGGTTGCTCCGTTTTGACGGCAGGTCAGGATTCGAACTGTTCGTTGAGAATGCGTTCTTCGAGATTGTGCTCGGGGTCAAACAACAGGCGCACGGCACGGCTTTCGTCGCATGCGATCTCGACCGAGACGACATCGCGTACTTCGGTCGAATCGGCAACCGCGCTGACCGGGCGTTTGTTGTGGTCGAGCACATCGAAGGAGACGCGCGTATCTTCAGGCAGGATCGCGCCGCGCCAGCGGCGCGGGCGGAAGGCGCTGATCGGGGTCAGTGCGAGCGAGCGTGAACCGATCGGCAGGATCGGGCCGTGGGCCGAGAGATTATAGGCCGTGCTGCCGGCCGCGGTGGCAACCAGCACACCATCGCAGATCAACTCCTTCATGCGCGCAATGCCGTCGACCTCAATGCGGACCTTTGCCGTCTGGCTGGTCTCGCGGAAGAGGGCAACCTCGTTGATCGCGACGGCTTCGTGGCATGTGCCGTGGATATCGGTAGCGGTCATGAGCAGGGGATTGAGCACCGTGGTTTCCGACGCTGCAATACGGCGGGGCAGGTCGTCGGGCTCGAAGGCGTTCATCAGGAACCCGACCGAGCCGCGGTTCATGCCATAGACCGCAATCTTGCGGCCAAGACAGCGGTGCAGGGTTTCCAGCATGAAACCGTCGCCGCCCAGCGCCACAATGACGTTCGCGCGGTCGGGATCGAGCGCGCCATACATCGCTTCAAGCTTTGTCTTGGCGCACCGGGCCTTGGGCGCGCTGGAAGAGACAAATGCGATCTTCGGCTTGGCCACATCAGGGCTCCGCTGCGAGGGAGGCCGCACTATAGAGGCGAATGGGGGGCGGTGGAAACGCTGA
>JABIUG010000530.1 GCA_018700655.1 Rhodospirillaceae bacterium
CTTCACGCACCTGATCGAGCCAGACGGAATCAGTTTTCATCTATTGCTCCCATGCAGCGTCTGAGCCCGTGGAGGACCACCCCAGACCAGAACAGCACGTTCAGTCGGCGTTGACATCCCCGCCCGCATCGCTGTGATCGTCCATGTTGATCATATGGGCCAGGACGAAGCAGGTCAGGACACCGTTGATGTCCTCATGAACCCTGGTCCGGCTCTTGAGCGACAGCACAACGATCATGATGCCGATCAGCAGCAGCATCCCCGTGATGATCAGCGCTGCCCATAGGTCTTTTTCGTTGCTGCTGCGTGTCGCCGTCTCGATCCCGGCAATGCTGATCAGACCCACGAGCAGAAACCCCCGCCCAGAATCAGCCCGATCCAGGTGCGCCAGGTGAAACGACGTTTCACGCGCACCGGTCCGTCAACATCTGAGGCCGCACCCGCCACGGCGCCGGTCGCTGCCAATCTAGCCCCATCGGCACCACCAGCGATACCCCCACCCAGTGCAGCACCGGCAACCATACCCAGCACGCCGGCCGCCGCCGCAGCTTTCGACGATCCCGGTCGAGGTTGTGAAATCGGCGGTGGCGGTGATCCGATGGTTGCCTGCGTGGCGGCGATCTGTTCGACTTTCACCTTCCCGAATGCGAGGTCAGCGCCCACGTCGTGCTGGAGTGCCATATCTGCTTCGGGGCAGAACAACGATCCCTGCTGACCGACAAAGCTGAACTGGCCGGCAGGGCCGTCGGTCTGGACATGCGGCGGGTAAGGATCGTCGCCAACGGGTTCAGCGAGATGCGCTGCATGGTAAAGTGCAAGGGTGACCTGCTCGTGGGTCAACGGGCCTCGGGAGATCGGGTCGTAGTCGCCATCGGCGACGGACCAATTGTCCGAGATCCCCTGGGTCTCTACCGTGACAATTGCGCACATCTGGCGGCCCTCCGGTTTGGAGGATCACACGTTCACGAACGCGTGATCGACCGGGAAAGTCTGCCCGGCCCACGCAAGGAACGCAAAACCAATTATGTCGGTGTGATCAGACGCTGGAGCCCGGTCAGCTCAGGCGGCTTCTTCTTCCATTGGCGGTTCGACCCCGAACCAGCCAAGGATGTCGACGCCAAGCAGCAGCAGTACCGTGATGGCCACCATCACGAAGGTCCCCGTCAGCAGGGTGCGCTCGGCCTTCATGAGCCCATCTTCATCGCGGGCAAACGCGAACAACACGCGGGTGGCGAGTTTGGTCAGGGCAAACATGGTGAACTCCGTAGAACTAGAGAAAGAAAGGCAGCGGCCGCAGGCCGCGCCCCGGAAGCCGCGCCTATGATAACGCCTAACGCGCCAAAGGGAAGGTTCCAGTCAGGGCCAATTACCAGCCGATTTCGACGGCCGGAATGGCGCAAACCCCGCGCAGCAGGCGGCCATCGGGCGTCGCGGCACGGGCGGCATGGGTCGGCCTGTAATCATCGGCTTCCGAAATCTCGATCGCGGCGGGTTCGGCGATGATGACATAGTCGGCGCCACCGGCCCCGTCAGCCTCAACCGCCTGGCCGCGCCACAGGGCGATCGGCCCGTAAGCGCCGCCCGCAACACCAAAGCTCCCCGACACGGCCTGGGTGACATCACCAAAGGAATCATAACTGCGCCATTCGCCGGCATTGCCCTGATGATCGAGCGACCAGAACGGCTCCATGCCCCAGCAAACGATGTGGTCGTCGCTCGTCGCCAGCTCGATCGATTGCGCCTGGCTGTTGGTTACAGCGACAAACAGGGCGAAAAACAGGACAAACACCACGGTGGTGCCGCGAAACAGATATGAAATCATGGAAAACTCCGGCAGGAAACAGATCGCCGCATCATCACAAGCTCAACCCGCTCAATCCTCGCTCAGGTGACACAGCGGGCGCGCCATGAGCCGGGCGTTGTAGGCCTCGACATGGGGAAAATCGCCGGTCTGCTTGGCTGATACCGCCCAGTTCGTCGCGAATCCGACAATGATGTCGGTGACCGAGAACCGGTCTGCGACCATATAGTCATGCTCTGCCAGATGTTTTTCGAACACCTCGAGCCCTCGCCTGATTTCCTTGACCGCCTGGTCGATCACGACCTTTTCGCGCTCTTCTTCGGGATAGATGAAGATGTTGCGCGCAGTACTCCACAGGTGAGCCTCAAGCTCGGCCAGGGTAAATGCGGTCCACTGATCGTGCAGCGCCCGCTCCCAGGTACCCGATGGCGCGATCAGGCCCTTGTCTGCGTGTTTGTCAGCCAGCCATGTGCAGATCGCCGCCGATTCAAACAGGGGACGCCCGTCATCCTCCAAGGCCGGCAACTTGCCCTGGGGATGCACGGCCTTGAGCTCGTCGGATCCGAACAGGTCATGCCCGCTTCGGCTTTCGAACGCGCAATCAAGTTCCAGCATCGCCCAACGCACCCGATCCGAGCGCGAGTGCGGAGATTCATAGAGTTTCACGGTCATGGCAGCCTCCCAGGAAGCCGCCATTGTCATGCTTGCGCGCGAGAACTCAAACACCGGAGGTGCCAGGGCCGCAAAACCCGCTCGAGCTGGCTGGCCTGCCCCGATGAGGTGGTCCACCTTCTAAGTTAGGGTCCGGCGGTTGTGGTCGCCCTGCTGGGCTGACC
>JABIUG010000001.1 GCA_018700655.1 Rhodospirillaceae bacterium
CCCCGAACTGGCCGGCGATCTTGGGCAGTTCTCCTCCGGGGCAGAGATGATCATGGAGCGGTTTGAGGTGGCGCAGGTGCTCGTGGTGTTCGCAGACCTGAAGCAGTTGCGACGAGGTCATGGCCAGGCCCTGATCGGCGAGGTCGATTGCGGGTTGAAGAACCTCACGCCAGGGCAGGCGGCCCCAACGGCTATGTGCCTCCCAGAATCCCGGAACCGCGCCCGGTACACCGACAGAAAGATGGCCTTTCTCGGCCTTTTGTCCCCTGGTCCAGGGTGTTTCGTAGTATTTGAGCGGCTTGCTGTCGTCGATCTCGAACATGTCCTCGGTCGCTGCCAGGGGCGCACGCAGGTAGGCATCGACCGAGACCGCACGTTGTTCGGCTGCCGCGAAACCGGCGATCCGCGCATACCCGCCAACGCCGCACTGGGCGGGCTCCACGACGAAGCTGGCGAAAGCGGTCGCGACGAGCGCGTCGAAAGCGTTGCCGCCAGCCTCAAGAATGGCGATGCCGACTGCGACGGCTGCCGGATCGCCGGCGGAAACCGCCGCCCGTTCGCCCACGGAGACATCACGCGTCGCATGCCAATCGGTTCTTGTCATGGGAACCTCCTCGTTGTTTCATCTCGAACATTGCCTCGCGTGAATGTCAATTGCCGGTTGGTCGATTTGATCTGGCAGTCCAAGATCGCGGCTGGTTTTGTTCTGGAGTGACCGATGGCGATTTTTCTGCTCACCGTGGTGACGCTGGCCTATGCCGGCTACAATCTATTTGTGAAGGTTTCGGGCGAACACATGCCCAAGGAAGCCACGACCACGGTGCTGGCGACCTATTGCCTGCAGATGGGGGCGATGGTTTCGACCACGGTTTTCCTCATCTTTCTCACGATCCAGGGTGGCCACACCATGCGACTGAGCAGCGCGGCCTATGGTTATGCGTTGATCGGTGGCCTGTGCATCGGCATTGCCGAGGTCTGTTACTTCTACATCTTCGGGGGCATCGGCAACATCAAGCCGCTGCCGGCCAACCTGGTGATCCCCACGGTTGTCACCGGCACCATCGTTATTACGCTGATCGTCTCGTTCTTTATCTTTAAGGAACGTCTGACGCTTCTGCAGTTGTTTGGCGCGGTGATGATTGTCGGCGGCATCATGGTGATGTTCATGGGGCATCGCGGCACGGGACATGCCTGATCGGAGCAAGTGTGACGGGCTCGCTACCTCGTCATGCGGGGCGCGTGATATAAGACAGCCATGATCGAGCAGACCGAGAAAAGCTCCGGGCCAAAGCCCTTTCTGGAGCCCAGGGCGCGCCACCACGCGATGGATATTCCAGGCTGGCTGCGGGTTGCCCGCGAGTACCACGAGGGCGGTACCTTCGGTATCGTCAAGGAACTGGTGAAGGTCGCGCGCGGGCCGGGCAAGCTCAAACCCTATGAGTACTTCTTCATGTGCCTTTACGAAGGCAAGCGGCTGACGCCCAAGCAGCGCCTTGAGTTCATGGGCGATCGGGCGCGCGTTGTCCTGCACAAGGAAATGATCGAAACGGCCTGGCTTGCCGCGACCTATGACAAGCTGCTGTTCCTCTCGGCCATGAAGGGCCAGGAGCTTCCGGTGCCCAATGTGCTTGGGGTCTTTCATGCCTCCAGGCGTTATGCCAGGGCCGAACAGTTGTCCGACGAGGAGGCGCTTTGCGCCTGGTTACGCAGCACCGCGATCTATCCGTTTTTTTCCAAACCGGTCGAAAGCACCGGCAGTGCCGGCACGGCCTCGATCGACGGTTACGATCATGCCGCCGATGCGCTGTTCTCTGCCGATGGCAGAGAGGTACCGGTCAAGCAGTTTGCCCGCGAGGTCACCCGTTACCACGAGCGCGGCTATATCTTTCAGGAGAGGATCGCGACCCATCCCGAGCTCGAGCCGGTCTGTGGTCCCGGCGTTTCGGCCTGCCGGATGCTGGTGTGCATGGAAGACGGAAAACCTCATCTGCATCGCGCGACCTGGAAGATTCCGGCAGGCGCCAACATGGCCGACAACTTCTGGCGCGACGGCAACATGATGGGCGCAATCGATCCCGATAGCGGAGAGGTCACGCGCGTCGTTCGTGGCATGGCGGTCGACACCGAGATTCTGGAGGAGCACCCCGACACCCGTCAACCTTTGGTCGGGCGCGTGATCCCCGAATGGGAAGCCATGAAGGAAACCTGTCTGGCCGCGGCTTCGACCTTCCCGGCGCTGTGGCTCCAGGGATGGGACGTCGCAGTGTCGGACCGCGGCCCGATGATCTTCGAAGTCGAAGGTGATGGCGGCGGAGCCCAGGTCACCCAGCACGCGCAGGGCAGGGGGCTGCTGGAACCAGATTTCGTGGCCTTTTTGGAGCGCTGGAAAGCCGCTGCTGCCGAACGCCAGGCCCGGCTTTCAGGCGGCAAACGCTAGAGGGCGGCGGCCAGGCCCGTTTGTTCCCATCAGGCAACGGCACCACAAGATTACCGTCATCGACCGGCCCGACCGGGCGATCCACACCGGACCGTCTTCGACGGCTGTCGGGTCTGCGGGATGGATGGCCCCATCACGTGGGGCCATGACGGGATGTTTCGGGAAAGCATCAAAGGATCTGGCTGCTCAGCTCTTCTTGCTGGGGCGCTCGACGACTTCGCCGCCGTCTTCCTTCCAACCCATGAAGCCACCTTCCAGATGGGCGACGGGCTCCAGGCCCATGTCCTGCAAGGCCTTGGTCGCCAATGCGGACCGCCAAGCCGAGGCGCAATAGAAGACAAACTTGCAGCTGCTGGCGAAGACTTCCTTGTGGTAGGGGCTCTGCGGATCGACCCAGAATTCCAGCATGCCGCGAGGGGCGTGCAGGGCGCCGGGAATCATGCCCTCGCGGTCGAGCTCGCGGACATCGCGGATATCGACGAACAACACGCCTTCATCGCGTAGCAGGCCCTTGGCATCGTCGATCCCGATGGTTTCGATTTCTGCGTTGGCGGCAGCGACCATCTCTTTCACGGTTGTCTTCAGGCCCATCTGTCTTCTCCCGGTGTTGTCTGTTGAACTTAGAGCAGAACACTGCGGGATAGAATTCTCTCTGTGTCATGGGCCATGCTGATATTGTCACCCACATCCAAAACGTGCTGAGCGGGAAACCTGAGCCATGACCGATCTTGACCTCTGTTACATGACCGCAAGCGATGCCCTGCAGCGTTACCGTGACGGTTCGCTTTCGCCGCTTGAAGCGACAAAGGCACAGCTCGACAGGCTCGATGCGGTTGAGCCGAAGATCAATGCCTTCATGACCCGGGATCACGAGACGGCACTCAGCGAAGCAAAAGCCTCCCAGGAACGCTGGGCCGCGGGAAGCCCGGCCGGCCCGCTCGATGGCATCACGGTGACGATCAAGGACCTGATCCCGATGAAGGACCGACCGTTGCGCAATGGTACGGCGACGAGCGACG
>JABIUG010000531.1 GCA_018700655.1 Rhodospirillaceae bacterium
CATAAAGCGCACCCAGAATGCCATCGGTATTGGTGATCGGGCTGATTTCCCTGATCTCGTCGGGCCCGACAAACTCCGTCGACAAACCCATGTGGCGATGCTTGGCCCGCTCGGCCTTGAGGAAGTCCATACGCTCGGGCGTGTCGGCAATCGTCAGGCCACCGACATGGTGGAGGCCACAGGACATGCCCGTGATTTCCTCAAGCTCACGATAGAGCCTGATGGTGTAGCCCTGCAGTGCCGCCATGTTGGGATCGGCATTGAGAGTGTGGAACCCGCCCGCAGCGTGCCAGGTCGATCCCGAAGTCAGCTCGGAACGTTCGATCAGACAGACGTCGGACCAGCCACCCCTGGTCAAATGATAGAGCACGCTGCAGCCAACGACCCCGCCACCGATCACCGCCACCTTCACATGAGATTTCATGACGCGCCCTCCGGCCTCAACCCAGCACCGAGAAACTGCTGTTCTCGTTGATCTCGCGGTTGCGCGAGAAGAAAGCCATATCGATCTCGTGGTCGATGTGGCGCAGACGGAAGCTCACGGGATCGGCATCGTGGTCGCGGCCGTTCTCGCAGGCTTCAATCAGGTCAGCCATCATTTCACCGGCAATCGGAGCATTCTTGAACTGGTTGCCGCTGGTTCCGATCGCCAGATAGAACCCTTTCAGGTCCGACTTGTCATAGATCGGTCCCCAGTCCTCAGTGACGTCGTATAGATCGACCGCACCGCGGGCGGTGTTGGGAATTCTGATGTCGGGGAAACGCTGGGCCTGACGCATCACAAGGGTGGTCCACATGCCGGTGAACTCGGTCATGTAATCGTCGGGATCGACCCATTCCTTTTCGTCACAAGCGGGGTCTTCGCTGCCGATCAGAAGATGGTTGCCGGTTTCGGGACGGGTGTAGGCGCCGATTTCGCTGTCGGAAAAGACATAACCATCCTTCTCGGCGTCATATCCTTCCGGTGACGGGACATGGGCAACCTCGTGACGCAGGGCACGGGTGGTGATCCGCATTGTTCCCGTAAGCCCGGCCATCTCGGTGATCTTGGAAGAATGCGGCCCCGCAACATTGACGACAATTGGCGCGTCGAACTCTTCACCGTTGTCCAGCGTGACACCCGTGACCTGATCGCCGTTACGCCGGATCGCGGTGACCCCGGTGTTGAACCGAAAGGTCGCGCCCTTGGCTTCTGCAGCGCGCTGAACATTGTGCCCGGCAAGCTGTGGATCGGAAATGTAACCGCCCTTGGGGAACAACACGGCACCGCGCACTTCACGGCCCCGGGGTTCGCCAAAAGCGGGATCATCGGTCCGCCTGGGATGATCGAAGGAATGTGTTGAGATCGGCGGAACACGTTCCCTGACCTGCGCCGGCGTCAACTCCTCATAGGGGCAACCGATCTGGTCCATGACCTTGAGGATGCCTTCGAGGAAATCGTTGTGCTCGGTCTTCATGACCATGCAGCCGCAATTGTTGTAGCCCGCCATGCCGAGTTCATCGGTTACGCCGCAGAAGTTTTCCCAATCGGCCCAGTAATAGTGGCCTTCATAGGCGACTGCCGAACCGTGCACGGTCGAATAGTACGGGCGGATGATGGCGCAGGAGTTAGACGTGGAGCCATAGCTGGCAGCAGGCAGACGGTCGATCGAGAGAGCCTTGAAACCCTTGGCAGCCAGTTCACGCGCGACACTCGCGCCGATAATACCTGCTCCGATAACAATGGCGTCCCAACTCTGGGCCATGGTCCAACCCTCCCTGCATGTGCGTCTAAGGCATATTCCGACCGGATCGAAGCGCCATGCGACACGACCCGCTCTAGCGCATCTAATCCCGATCCCGTCACTTGTCACGACCCGGAAAAGAAAATCGGCGGCCATGAGATGACCGCCGATAAGTTTGGGGGAGGAATTCTATGTGTCTTCGAGATCAGCGCATCCAGATATCACCGGCGAGGTAGGCCCGATGGCAGTCTGTTGCATCGTGATACATATCCTGTTGAAGCAGGGTCGTGGCGGTCATGCCCGGGCCCGTGAAGCGGGGATCATCACACTCGTAATCATAGGACCACTGGCTGCGGTCGTCGCCAAAGTCGATGCCCGCGAGATCGAAGCTGCCGACACTGGTCGTCGTGTTGGACGATGAACCAGACGATGCAGTGGTGTCGTTATAGCCAAATCCAAGGCTGGTGCCGCCGAAGGTCGCATCGGCATTCTTGCTGCCGGAACTCCCGGCGTTGTTGCTGCTGGTCCAGGATGATCCGCCGTCGGTAACAGCGACATCGACCTCGTCATCGGCAAACCAGAGTCGGCCA
>JABIUG010000532.1 GCA_018700655.1 Rhodospirillaceae bacterium
CAGTCTGGCGTCGTAGCGGGCCGGGCCGTCGCAACTGACAAAAAACCGGATGGTCTCACCCGGCCGGACAGATACCCGATCAGCGTAACCATTCAGCGGGCGTTGACCTATTTCCACACGGCCTCCACAACACGGATGAAGTTTCCGCCCATGATGGCCACGATGTCCTTCTCGCTGTACTGCCGCCGCGAGAGTTCCTCGGCCAGTTCGATGATCTGCCTGGGCCGCGAGCAATCGATTTGCGGGTAATTGTACTGGCTGGGTGGCCAGTATTCGGAATTCCTTCCCGACAATCCGGCCAGGCCCTCGCTGTCGTCACTTTCTGCCTCGAGCTCGTCCTGCAGGGCATAATCCAGACCAACGCCGACGTGCTCGGGGCCCAGCAGGTTGACATAGTGATCGACGTGATCAGCCAGCGTCGTGGTGCGGGTGTCGTTCTCGCCCATGAAAATACCGATCCCGACGATCCCGACGACACCGCCGGTCGCAGCGCAGGCCTTGGCCTGATCGTCCCAGATGTTGCGTTCGTGATCCCACAGGGCGCGCGCGTTCGAATGCGAAAAGATACAGGGCGCACTCGAGGCTTCCATCGCCTCCATGGTTGTCGTGTATGCGGTGTGGGAACAGTCGACCACCATGCCCAGACGGTTCATCTCCGCGATCACCGCACGACCGAATGCGGTCAATCCCATATCCGTGTCATGGCAGCCGCCGCCGGCCAGATTGTTCCGGTTGTAGGCAAACAGCATCTGGCGCACGCCGAGGTGATAATACATCTCGACTAGGTCGACGGACCCATCGAGCGCATTCATGCCTTCAAGGTCAAAGGTGACGGCGAGATCGCCGACCTTCTTGGCGTCGCGGATCTGCTCGACAGTGGTAACCAGACGATACCCGTCGCTTGCCAGGATCCAGCGCCTGAAAGCTGCCAGCGACTTGATCGTGTCGCGCCAGTCCATGACGTCGTAACCGACATCGATGCTGAGATAGTTGACCCCGGCATCTTTCCAGACCTGCAGCTTGGTGAGGTCGACACTGGGATCAGGACCGAACCCGGCATGGGCGTCCCAGATGACGTTCTCCTGAAACAACCGCTGTGCAGTAGCGTGCGGATTGTTGGCCATGGGCGTTTCCCCCGTAGTTTTCACGATGTTAGCACAGTCACACCGCGGAAAAGACCTTACCCATTGGTGCCTTTACCCACCCTCGGCAATCAAAAGGGCATCAACGACCGTCAGGCCCTGTTCGTGAACCATCACGGGATTTAGGTCGAGTTCCCGGAAGCCGCGCGCGCCAGCAAGTTGCGACACGGCTACAACAGCGCGGGCCAGAGCTGCCACATCGACCGGCGCTGCACCGCGCGCGCCATCAAGCAGGGGGCGGATCCAGAGACGCTCGATCATCGCACGTGCCGTGCTCTGCGATAGCGGCGCCTCAGCGAAGGCAACATCTCGCAGGACCTCGGCATGAATGCCGCCTCTCCCGATCAAAACGACCGGTCCGAAGCTGGGATCATGGACAGCACCAAGCATCATCTCGACGCCATGCGGCGCCATGGCCTGAACCAGAACGCCGTCGATGGCCGCCTCGGGAAGGCTTTTCGTAACTTTCTCCAGCATTGCTGCGCATGCCTCGGCGGCCTCTTGCGGCAAAACATCAAGGCAAACACCGCCCGCCTCTGTCTTATGCGGGATATCGAGCGATTGGATCTTCAGCGCCACCGGATGGCCGATCGCTGCCGCGACACGTGCAGCTTCCTCAGGCGAGTGAGTCAGTTCCCATGTGCCGACATGCAAACCAAGACTCTCGAGCAAGGGATACACAACCGATTCCGTCGACAGGCCAACAGGCAGGTCCGGCAGCGCGTGCGTTTCGGCTTGTGGGCGCGCCGACAATTCAGTGAGGCGCGCCAGCCCTGCGAGGGCTTTCGTGACGACGCCCGGGCTACCGCAATAGGGTATTCCCGCTTCGTCCATGATGTCGCCGAAAGCCTCGATGGGAGTGGTGTAGGACCAGAAGACGACGGGTTTGTCACAGGTCTGCGCCAGTTCCTTGAGGGCTCGGGCATCCTTGCCGATGGATGTCGCGCTCCGCCCGGACGCCGCAACAATCACGGCGTCGATGCCGGGGTCTGCCGCAAGCGTCATGGTCAGCTCCGCATAACCCAGGGCATGGATACCCGTAGCCGTCGTGTCGACCGGATTCGACGACGTCCCGTAGCTCGGCAGCACGGCATCGAGCGTGGCACGGGTTTCGGGCTGAAATTCCGGCAGTCCAAGGCCATCCCGTTCGCACAAGTCAGCCAGAAGGCCGGCCCCGCCACCGGTCGCGGAATAGACCCCGATGCGGCGGCCCATAACAGGCTTGGCCTTCATCGCCGCGACAAGGCCGACGATCTCGACAGCCTCGCCTGGCTCGGCGGCATCAATGACACCTGCGCCGGTCAGCAGATCGGCGATCATGCGGTCATCACCGGCCAGCGCACCGGTATGGGAAGCGGCCTGGCGTTGACCCAACTCGGAGCGGCCGGCGCGCAACATGACCACCGGCACACCGGCCTCGCGACAGCGCGCGAGAGCAGCAAGGAGCCGCCGTCCGTCGCGAAAACCCTCGGCAAACACCAGAACGGCATCGGTCGCACCATCTTCGGCCAGAAACCCGAGGTAGTCAGCCAGATCGAGGACCGCTTCGTTGCCGGTTGTCACGATACGCTCGACATTAAGGCCAAGGGTCCAAGCCAAATCGAACAGACCGAACCCGATCGCACCCGACTGTGCGACAATGGCAATCCGTGCGCCCTTGCGCGGCAGGCTCTCGGGCAATGGGTCAAAATCTCCCAGAACCGGACTGAAGGTTAGTGCCAGACCACGTCGAAGATCGGCAAATCCTTCGCTGTTGGGACCGCAGAGCGCCATGTCATGGGCCTGCGCGATTCCGGCAATTTCGTCCTGGAGCGCCCACCCGGCAGGGCTGCCCTCTTCGGCGAAACCTGATCCAACAACGATCACCGCAGGAATACCGAACGTAGCGCATTCGCGCAGCGCTTCCGGTGTTGCCGCGGCTGGCGTCATGAGAAACGCAAGATCAGGCACCACCGGCAAATCAGTAATCCGGCGACAGACCTTGTGGCCAAAGACGCTGTCGACTGAACGGCTGACTAAATGGAAAGAACCGTCGAAGCGGTGATGCAGGATCGTGGCGCAACATCGTCCGCGAAGGATGTTCGTATCCTCGCTGGCGCCGACCACAACGATGCTCCGGGGACACAACAGTTTCGCCAGATCCGGCATCGATCAGCGCAGACCCAGCGCACGCGCAACGATACCGTTGAGCACTTCGATCGTTCCGCCCTGGATCGTCACCTTGGGCGCAAACGCCGTGATCCGTTGCAGGGCGTCCTCAAAACGATCGCGTGCCGGGCCGTCATCATCAATCAGGCGCGAAATCCGGCGCGCCTCGATCACCATCGCCTGTTCCCATTGCGTCCCGCCCGCCTTGACGACAGAAGCCTCCGCGACCGGTTCGCCGCCACGGTCCATGGTGCCCGAAACTGCCATCGCCATATGCCGATAGGTATGAAGGCGCGCGACCATGCGGCCCAGGCTCTCTGCTTCGCGCAATTGCGGTGCCGGTCCGATCAGGTCAACCAGAGGTGCGAGCAAACCGAAGGTCTCCAGGAACCGTTCAGCGCCGGAGCGTTCAAACGCCAATTCGCTGGTTGCCTGTTTCCAGGCGTCACCGAGCTCGCCCAGAACGTGTTCATCCGGGACGAAGACATCGTCGAAAACGATCTCGTTGAAATCATGCTCACCGGACGGAAACAGCACAGGACGCACGGTGATCCCGGGGCTGGTCATGTCGATCAGGAACTGGGTGAGACCATGACGCCGGTTGTCTTCGGTCGACGGCGAGGTCCGGAAGATACCGATCATCCAGTCGGCCTTGTGAGCCAGCGTGGTCCACAACTTGGTCCCCGAGAGGCTCCAGCCGGCGTTGGTTCTTGTCGCCTTGGCCCGTGCCGCAAAAAGGTCGGAGCCGGAATCTGGCTCGCTCATGCCGATGCAGAAGCTCAGTTCTCCTGCCACGATCCGGGGCAGCAACTGGTCTCGCACCTCTGGCCGGGCATACTTGATCAGGACCGGTCCGCTCTGACGATCAGCAACAAAGTGCGCGCGGATCGGAGCGTTGGCGGCCAGCATCTCCTCGGTCACAACATAACGTTCGGCAAAGCTGCGGCCATGCCCTCCCATTTCTCGCGGCCAGGTCATGCCGATCCAGCCCCGGGCCCCGACTCTGGCGCTGAACGCCCGGTCGAATTTTGCCTGGGGTTCGACCCTGGAGGGATCGAAACTCCCCGCTGCAATTTCTTCACGCAGGAACGCGCGGACCTCGGCACGCAATTTGGCGGCTGTTTCGGATTCAGGCGAAGGCTCGAAACGAATGGTCATGGCCGCACACCCTCCAGCGGGGCGGTCTTGTTCCAGAAACCATCACCACCCGATGACGCGGCCAACCGGCCAAGATAGGCCGCCCATTCCGGACCCGAGCCGTAATCGTCGCGCCAGGCCAGGAGCCGCGTGGTGTATCGGTGCAGCACGTGTTCTGCCGTAAAGCCGATCGCACCGAAAACCTGGTGCCCGATCGCCGCGCCCTCGGTCGCGGCCTCGTCGGCGCGAACCTTGGCGGCCGCCGCTTCAAAGTTCGCCCCACCACGGTCAAGCGCCTGCAGGGCGACGCCAGCACCGACTTCTGCGGCACAAACCTCACCGGCAAGCCGGGCCAGATGATGCTGCACTGCCTGGAATTTGGAGAGCGTCCTGCCAAAGGCCCGACGTTCACCCGCATAAACAACGGCAGCATCGAGCACCCAGCGCAACGCACCTCCGATCTGGGTTGCACGCATCGCCGCCGCACAAGACTGAAGGTCGATCTGGGCGCCACGGGTTTCACCTGTAGCCATGGGCATCACGTTGTTCAGTCGTGCAACGACACGCTGATCACCCGACAATCCGGGCTGCTCCTGCAGTACGCACTGCTCGCGTTCAACCAACGCCAGGACAAGCACATCGCCGTGCTCGACCGCCACCATCAGCGGACCGCTCTCCCAGGGGAGGTCACGCATGACCCCGGTCAGTCTGCCGCCGTCGTCACAGACGATCCGATCGCCCAGGCGCGAAGGTCCCACGCCGATGGGCCCGGCCGGCAGGGCCAGACCCGCTCTTGCCGCCCAATGGTGGGCCACCATCGTTTCGACCAACGGAACGCCAAGCGCGAAAGCTCCCGCCGCTTCCGCGATCTGGCCTGCCTCCCAAGCTGTCAGACCCGCACCACCGACGCCCTCGGCAGCCCAGGCACGCGGCAGCATGGCATCCTCAAGCGCCTCCCAGAGAGTGTCATGCCATCCCTCATGGCCGGCGAGAATCGACTGTGGGTCAGCCAGATCGGCGAACAGCCGCCGGGCGAGATCGCCGACTTGAGATCTATCGGTTTCGACCATCACTGCCCTCGAAATTCAGGAACCCGGCGATCACCCACCGCTGCGACACCTTCAGCAAAGTCCTGGGTCTCGCGCAATCGAAGTTGAATCTCGAGTTCGCGCTTCAGGGCCTGGTCTATCGCCTCCTCAAGACCAAGCCGCAACGTGGCCCGGGTCTCGACCACACCAAGCGGAGCCTGTGCCGCGATCTCCCCGGCCAACCCCAGAGCTGCGCCTCGCAGGTCAGGCTGCTGGACCAGAACATCGGCAAGACCCATGGCGTGCGCCTCTTCTCCCTTGACCCTGCGGCTGGTGAGAAACATCAATGAGGCATGCTGGCGCCCGATCACGCGTGGCAATGTTTCGGTCAGGCCAAAGCCCGGATGGAAGCCCAGGGCAGTGAAGTTGGCGCTGAAACGGGCTTCCGGGCACACGCAACGAAAATCGCCGACCATGGCCAGACCCAACCCGCCGCCCACGGCTGCGCCCTGCACAGCGACAACTACCGGCTTGGGAAAGGCAAACAGACGCCGTGCCTGCTGATAAACATCGCCGGCGCTGGAGTTTTTCTTCTCGCCCAGTTGGGCGCCGGCGCAGAATGCCTTGCCCTGAGACGCCAGAACCACGGCACGACAAGAAGGGTCAGCGGCCAAGCGATCAAATTGATCGGCAAGTTCGGTCAGCAACCTGATATCGAAGAAGTTGTGCGGCGGCCGGCGCAGTTCCGCCACGACCACATGACCGTGGCGTTCGATGCCAATGTCACCCGTCCCAACCATGTTCCCGATCCCTTTCTCCTGCGCGGTCTTGCGCCGCGCCCACCGAACCTTACTCCCAGATATCACCAGAATCCCAACTTCGCGATGAACCAGGGAAAAACGGCTGTGATCCCCGGCGCTTGCGGCCACCCTGCCACGCTGGCATGGTTCCATCAGGATCGAAATGAGGATGATCAACGCCTGATGGCTGCTCGAAGGCTCTCGCACACAAAGAACCTGCTGGCGGCGGCACTATTTGCCGCGCCGATAGCTGACGCCAGTGCACAAACCCTGGGCGAAGCGCTGTCGGCGGCCTACCAGTCAAACCCGACCATCGCGGCAGCGCTGGACGAGCTACGTGGAACCGACGAGCAACTCGCG
>JABIUG010000533.1 GCA_018700655.1 Rhodospirillaceae bacterium
CAGTGGGGGGACGAAGGCAAGGGCAAGATTGTCGACTGGTTGTCGGAACGTGCTGATGTTGTCGTGCGATTCCAGGGCGGGCACAACGCCGGTCATACCCTCCAGATCGACAACCAGACGTTCAAACTGTCGCTGCTTCCTTCGGGCGTTGTGCGCCAGGGCAAGCTGTCAATTCTGGGCAATGGCGTGGTCATTGATCCCTGGGCATTTTTTGCCGAGATCGAGCGGGTCAAGGAGCAGGGTGTCGACATTACGCCCGACAACCTGCTGATCGCCGAGAACGCGACGCTGATCCTGCCGCTCCACGGCGAGCTTGATCGTGCCCGCGAGGAACTGCGTGGCAAGGATGCCATCGGCACCACCGGGCGTGGCATCGGGCCGGCCTATGAAGACAAGGCGGCACGGCGCGGCGTTCGGGTCTGCGACCTTGGTGACGCCGACACGTTGGCGCACAAGGTCGACATGCTGCTGCAGCACCACGACGTGCTGCGCAAGGGTATGGGGCTGGAGCTGGTCGATCGTGATGGCCTGATTGCTCAGGTCGAGGAGATCTCCGAGCGTCTTCTGACCTTTGCCCAGCCTGTCTGGCGTCGTCTGGAAGATTTGCGTCGGCGCGGACGCCGTATCCTGTTCGAGGGCGCGCAGGCTCATTTCCTCGATATCGATCACGGCACCTATCCGTTCGTCACCTCGTCCAACACGGTGGCCGCTGCTGCCGCTGTGGGTGCGGGGATCGGTCCCGGCGCGCTCCACTATGTTCTGGGTATCACCAAGGCCTATACGACCCGTGTCGGGGCCGGGCCGTTCCCGACTGAACAGGATAACGAAACTGGCAGGTTCCTCGGTGAAAAGGGCCATGAGTTCGGCACCGTCACCGGGCGTGCGCGCCGTTGCGGCTGGTTCGATGCGGTGATGACGCGCCAGGCGATCAAGATCGGCGGTATCGACGGTATCGCGCTGACCAAGCTCGATGTGCTCGACGGCATGGAATCGCTCAAGGTCTGCGTCGGCTACCGTTATCAGGGCGTGACGCTCGATCACTTGCCTGCAGGACCCCATATCCAGGCCGGAGTCGAGCCTATCTATGAGACACTGGAAGGTTGGCAGGACAGCACGCAAGGCGCGCGCTCATGGGCGCAGCTTCCCGCGACCTGCATCAAATATGTCCGACGTATCGAGGAATTGATCGAGGCGCCGGTCGCTCTGCTCTCCACAAGCCCGCAACGCGAGGATACGATCATGGTCAGGGATCCGTTTGCGGACTAGAGCAGTTTGGCGGGTTGTCGGCCTGTCGAAAGGACGAGACATGTTGAGAGCGTTGCTGGTGATGGGCTTTGCAGTCTTGTTCACCGTGTCAGCACAGGCCCAGTTTTCGGACGACTCACAAAGCCTGTTCTCTGAAGATCCCTATGAGCCCAAGGCCGACAACGACCTGGTCATCTGGGAATTCACCACGGCTGACGAAGAAGAGGGGGCCGGGGTTGGCGGTGCGCAGTCCGTCGAAGAGATTTGCTGCGGTCTTTCCGAGGTCGAGCGTGCCGGCCAGGCGATCTGTGTCGATGTTGAATTGAGCTGCAACTGAGGTCCACATGATCGATATCCTGCCGCCAGGCCATGGTTTCTACCAGAGCGAGTTCGAAGCACGGATAAGTCGTGCCCAACGCATCATGCGTGAGCGCGAGCTTGATGCGCTGCTGCTCACCAGCCCGCACAACATTCGTTATGTCACGGGGTTCGAGACCCAGTTCTGGGAAAGCCCGACCAGGCCGTGGTTCATCGTGGTCCCGGCGGAAGGCAAACCGGTCGCCGTGATACCCGAAATCGGTGCACCGCAGATGGCGGCGACCTGGATCGACGATGTTCACGCCTGGCCTGCGCCACAGCCCGCCGATGACGGCACCAGCCTGCTCGCCTCCGTTCTGGCCCAGTTGCCGCGCCGGTTCGGGCGCATGGGTGCAGAGCTCGGCCGCGAAATGGCGCTGCGCATGCCGGTCATGCAGTTTCTCGATTTGCGCGAAGCCTTGCCGGGCCTTGAGATTGGCGATGGATCGCCCTGTATCTGGGAAGCGCGCCGGGTGAAGTCGGCCGCAGAGATCGAGCGGATCCGTTTTGTCTGCCAACTCGCCAGCGAAGCCTATGAGAATCTGACCAACCTCATCAGCACCGGCGAGAATCTGCGGGATGTTTGCCGCAAGCTCACCATTGACTTGTTGCAGCGTGGCGCCGATGCCGTGCCGTTTCTGCCGGCGATCGCGGGCTCCGACGGTGTTAAGCAGATCGTTTGCGGGCCCCAGGACAAGGATCTCGAGGCTGGTGACATCATGTTCATCGACACTGGCACGACCTATGACGGCTATTTCTGCGACTTTGACCGCAACTGGGCTGTCGGCGACGTCAGCGATGCGGCCAATCGTGCCAATGCTGCGGTCTGGGACGCGACTGAGGCCGGGATTGCCGCGGCGCGGCCGGGGGTCACGGTTGAAGACGTCTGGCGCGCCCAATCTGTTGTTCTCGAAGCGGCGGGATCACTGGGAAACAACGTCGGACGTATGGGCCATGGTCTGGGCATGGCGCTGACCGAGCCGCCTTCCAACATGCCCGGCGATAACACGATGCTGGAGCCCGGTGTGGTTCTCACGATCGAGCCCGGCATGGAATTCGCCGACGGGCGCATGATCGTGCACGAAGAAAACATCGTGATCACGGAAGATGGTTGTGAACTACTGACCAAACGCGCGCCACGCGAGATGTGGCGGATCGACTAGATCATGCTCTAGCCGGCAGCGCTACGGCGCTCGGCAGCGGCATTGCGCACCGACTTCTGCAGCTTCTCGAAAGCACGGACCTCGATCTGGCGAACCCGCTCGCGGCTGATCCCATACTCTTGGGAAAGATCCTCAAGCGTCTTGGGATTTTCCGACAGACGGCGTTCGACCAGGATATGCCGCTCGCGCTCGTTGAGGTTTTCCATCGCTTCGGAAAGCAGGCCCCGACGCGATTCCAGCTCTTGTTTGTCGCCCAGGGTTTCTTCCTGGTTGTCGCCCTCGTCGACCAGCCAATCCTGCCATTCGCCGTCGCCATCGGCCTGAAGCGGAGCATTGAGCGAATGGTCCGGGCTCGACAGGCGCCGGTTCATGGAAACCACATCCTGCTCGGGAACAGAGAGCCGCGTAGCGATCTCGGTGACCGTATCGGGATGCATATCACCATCTTCTATCGCTTGAAGTTGTCCTTTTAACTTACGTAAATTAAAGAATAATTTCTTCTGAGAAGCGGTCGTCCCCATTTTGACCAACGACCACGAGTGCAGGATGTATTCCTGAATCGCAGCGCGAATCCACCACATGGCATATGTTGCCAGGCGGAAGCCCTTGTCGGGGTCGAAACGTTTGACAGCCTGCATCAGGCCGACATTGCCTTCGGAAATCAGCTCGGCAATCGGCAGACCATAGCCGCGGTAGCCCATGGCAATCTTGGCGACCAGGCGCAGATGGCTGGTGACCAGTTCATGGGCAGCATCGACGTCGCCGTCTTCGCGCCAGCTCTTGGCAAGACGGAACTCCTGTTCCGCCTCCAGCATGGGAAATTTCCTGATCTCGCGCAGATACCCCGAAAGACTGCTTTCGGGGGTCAGTGCGGGAAGGCTCGCTTGGGCCATGGTTCTCTCAGTGCTCTCTTAAAAAGGTGGCCGCAGACCACGTGATGGTACACGCAAGCTGACCGTTTGCCCTAGTGATTTGGGAAGATAACCGGGTTGTTGAGATAGGCGTCATCAAGCGCAGAAACAAGGGCCGCCATATCTGCGGGCATCGGGCTTTCAAATTCTAGCAGTTCATTTGTGGCAGGATGATGAAAGCTCAGTTTGGCCGCATGCAGGGCCTGCCGGCGAAAACCGACCAGAACGCTGCGCGCCGGCTCGGGCAGACGATCGAGACGCACGCCCATGCGCGCACCATAGACCTGATCACCCATCACGGAATGGCCGATGTGGGACATGTGGACGCGAATCTGGTGTGTGCGTCCGCTTGCCAACTTGCAGGCCAGTTGTGACGCGGCCACGCCCCAGTTCTTTTCCAGAGCGTAATGGGTCAGCGCCGCCTTGCCGCCGGAATGCACGACAGCCATTTTCTTGCGATTCTGCGGGCTGCGGCCAATTGCGCCTTCGATCTCGCCTGAAGCTGGTTGGGGCACACCCCAGACAAGAGCGCGGTAGCTGCGACCGACCTGCCGCGTGGCAATCGCATTGGAAAGTCGG
>JABIUG010000534.1 GCA_018700655.1 Rhodospirillaceae bacterium
ACACGGAAACACTTCGTGGTTCCGCGTGAGCATGTGGATTTGCTCTAGATCATCATACGTCAATCCGGCGCGGCTTCAGGCGATTGCTGCCAGGCTTTCCACGCGGGAAACGACGCTGGCTGTTTCCGGGCGCTGGCGTTCGCTGGGCGGGCCCTTCGGCGTGCCGATATGCACGAAGCCGACGAGATGTTCCTCATCGGGGATGCTCAGTGCCGCTTTGACCGCGGCGTTGTAGGATGGCCAGTTGGTCACCCACTGCGCGCCATAACCCATCGCCGTGGCGGCATGCAGAAGATTGAAGCAGACATTGCCGCATGAAAGCAGTTGCTCGACGGGCGGTACGCCGTCGCGGTCCGGTGTGATGCGGCTGCTCACCACGACCAGGACCGGCGCGCGCTGCGGTCGAACACGCTCAAGCTCCAACCGGTCGTTCTTGGCGTCAGGCTCGGTCTTGCGGAATTCGTCAACGAAGAGTTCACCCAGTTCGGCCTGGGCTTCCTTGCAGATGACCTGCAGGCGCCAGGGGGTCATGCGGCCATGATCGGGCACCCGCACCGCGACATCGAGCATGCGGTCAAGCTCTTCGGGCTGCGGGCCCGGCTCGATCAACTGGGCGGCCAGTACGGACCGGCGGCTTGCCAGCATATCGAGCGGTGTCGCATCGATGATGTTGAGCTGGTCCGGTACATCAGGCGCATCTGTGGGCATGATCTTGATCCTAGTTGAGAACTATTCGCAATTAAGTAGAGCTAAATCCGTCTGATTTCAAGGTTACGTTAACAGCCACCGATACAGGCATATTTTGGGTCAAGCACGAGGTCGGCCGTCTGGACGCCGCTCAGCATGCGATAGACCTGCATGCCTTCAAGAACGCGCTGCACGTAATTCTGTGTTTCGGAGAACGGGATTTCTTCGATCCAGTCAACGATATCGATCGATGGGTCATGCGGGTCACCCATTTCCGAAACCCACTGGCGTACCCGTCCGGGGCCTGCGTTGTAGGATGCTATCGCGCGAACATAGGATCCGCCCTGGGTATTGAGCATGTGTTCGAGGTATTCCATGCCCAGGCGCATGTTGTGGCTGGGGTCGGAGATCAGCTTGCTGCTCGATGTCGAGATGCCGATGTTGCCCGCCATTTGTTGGGCCGTGGGAAGCATCAACTGCATCAGGCCGCGCGCGCCTGCCGGCGAAATCGCACTGGGATTAAAGGCGCTTTCCTGGCGGATCACGGCGAGTGCCAGGGCAGGGTCGATATCGGCCCCGTCGGGTAATTCAAGAACGGGGAACCCTGCGGTCACCAGCACGGTCCCGGCCTTGACCGCGCGCTTGGCGACCATCACCGCAAGGTCGGGACGGTTCATCACCATGGCAAGCTGGCCGATTAGCTGATGGCGCGGACCAGAAGAGGTCGCGTCGGTCATGCGCAGCAGGAAGGTGCGAACCAGGTTTTCCTCGTCAATTTCGTGGAGCTGACGCACTACCGCGGTCAATTCATCAGCGGCAAAGGCTTCGACGTCCGATTGCGAGATCGCAGGCCCCTCAGGAAGGCGTGGTGCAATCCCGAGTTTGGCTGCGCCAAGCTGGCCATAGAAGGTCTGGCCATTCTCGGCCGCCAGGTCGTACCACACCGCCGCCAGACCGGAATCACCCAGCGTTTCTGCCGCACGTCCGGCCCAATAGGCACCACGCGCACGGCTGATCGGAAAACCGACCTCGCCATAGAAGGTCATGAAGTGGTCCAGCGCAGCGACCGGATTGTTCAGTTTACGCAGGGCGAGCCAACCGGCCAGCCAATCGACCTCATAATTGAGTGCGCCACTCTGGTCATAATGACCGGCCAGTACCTGATAGGCCGCGAGAAACTCTCCTTGCTCGATGAAGAGATCGGCAAAGGCGAGCCGCTGCTCGGCCCACAGATCCGGGTAGGGCAGATCGTGCGGGGCCAGCAGCAGCAGCTCCAGGGTCCCGGCGATGTTGCCGTGCGTGTTGCGCCAGCGCATCCGTTCGTAAAGCAGCCCGGAATCGTCCTGCAGGCCCACCGGTATGGCATTGACCGCTCCATCTACGCCGGCGCCGCTGGTCCGCAACACGATGCGTGCCCGGGCCAGCAACTGATGGTCGTTGTCGACATAGCGCAGGATACGCTGTGCTGCGGTGGTTTTGCCTTCCCAGATCAACCGGTCGATCCGGTTCCAGTGCTGTTCCGTCGTCAGAAGGTTTCCATAGGCATCGAGGAAGTCTTCTTCACGCGCCAGGGAAAAATCCCAGTCTGCCCAGGCCCTGTTGATCTGGCCACGAGCATCGTCATCGCGGTTCAGCCCGACCAGCGCCGAAGTGTAACGCAGCAATCCTTCGTCGGTCTGGGGTGGAAAAGCGTCGAAATAGGCCGCCGCATCCTGATCGCCGAGATCATCGGGCATGGCCTCTTCGGCCTGTTTGCGCAATCTCGTCTGGGAAGGCCACCCCGGGTTCTGCACGAGGAACTGGGCGAGCGAGACGAAATCGTTGTTCCGGCTGGTGTCTTTCAGCTCCATCCAGCGCAGGACCTTGGCCAGGGTGTGGTCTTCGGCCTGTTCTGCGTAGGCCCGCACATCTGACCAACGGTCGGCATAGGCCGCGGCAAATGCTGCGCGATAGAGCGTATTGTCTTCGTCGCTCAGGGCCTGTTGGGCCTGAACCGATGGGCTGACGATCAGAAAAACAAATGCCGCTGGAATGAGCAGACAGGAAAATCGCAAGGCGGCGGTCTCCGTGGTGGAATCAGACGGTGAACGATTCCCCGCAACCGCACATGCCCTTCACATTGGGATTGTTGAAGACAAAGCGGCTTTCGAGCTGGTCTTCATGCCAGTCGAGTTCGGTTCCCAGCAGGAACATCGCGGCCGAAGGATCGATCAGCAGCTTGACCCCCTTGTCCTCGATGATGTCTTCCTTGCCGGTCTCTTCCTCGGCGTAGTCCATCGTATAGGAAAAGCCGCTGCAGCCGGCCATCTTCACGCCAACCTTGAGCCCGATTGCCTTGTCGTTCAGGCGCATCAGCGCCTTCACGCGCTCTGCAGCGCTATCGGTCAGGGTAATCAGGTCTTTTGCGGGAATGCCAAACATTGTCTTTTCCACTTCCTGTCACGTCGGGATGCAACGAAGCCTATGGCTCAATACATCCCAAGTTCTATCTTTGCATAATCGGTCATCATTGAGGGATCCCACGGCGGATCCCAGATGATCTCCACATCGATATCGGTCGCGCCGTCGACCTTTACAACGGCGTCGCGCACCCAGATCGGAATGTCCTCGGCCACCGGGCACCCCGGAGCGGTCAGGGTCATCTCGATTTTGATGCTGCCGTCCTTGTGTGAATCGATCGTGTAAATCAGCCCGAGATCATAGATGTTGATCGGAATTTCCGGGTCAAACACCGTTCGAATCGCATCGACGATGTCACCGATCAAAGGTTCGCCCTCTTCCTGGGCGATCGTACGAGGATCGACATCTTCGTCCGGGCGCCAGCTCTCGTGAGTCTGGGGCTCGACCGTGGTGTCGCCGGGATTTGTCGTGTCGTCCATTCATTTACTCCGTCGTCACCGTGTCATCGCCATCCATCGCCGCTGTCATCGTATGCCAGGCCAACGTGGCGCATTTCACCCGCATGGGGAACTCGCGCACGCCCGAAAGTACGATCAGCTTGTCG
>JABIUG010000057.1 GCA_018700655.1 Rhodospirillaceae bacterium
GTCGCACAGCTCGCTGGGCTACAAACCACACGTTCCCGAAGCCATCTTGCCGCACCCTGCAGGTCTGCCCTACGCTACGCTCCGGTCAGCCCAACAGGGCGACCACAACCGCCGGACTCTAACTTAGAAGGTGGACCAACTCATCGGGGCAGGCCACGGGCGTGATCCCGAAATCACCCAGCGCACGATCAAGCATCGCCTGATGCTGCCCGGTACTGACGACTGTCGCCTCAAAGCGATCGGCTGCTTCGCGCATTGCAAGAACCACGGGAGCCATCTTGATGGCTTCCGACCGTGTTCTGACCACGATTGAGACCTTGAGGCGTTGTGACATTTTTCACCCGACCAATCGACATACGACACCGCCCTCAGGCGATCCCGAGAGATCCCGAGAGATCCCGCAAAAAGCTGCGTACTTCTACTTTGCAAGTCACATGCCGCATCATCGCTCGATCGAGCGCCACATTTGGGTCAAGGCGGCGCAAGGGGTTATCAACGGTTTCCAAGAATTGCTATGATATCATATTAGGGAAATAGAGTAACTAAATGATTTTAAATGATAATATATAAATAGCATACGCGAGCGGAAGAACTGCCGGGATGGAGCCCCGGAATGGGCTCATGAACCGCTCGTATCATTTAGAGACACATGAGCGGTGCAACTTCGGATCTGCCACAGTTGGTGCCGACAGTCCGGTCGGTGCCGCAGACGCCATCGCTTGATGAACCCGTGAACCGATTCCGTTCGAACCACATCAATTCGTGCGGAATCCGGTCTGGAGCAAAGTCATCCCAAGTCGGCATCACCTGAACTATGAATCTTGCTCTATTTCTAAGGGTTGGAGACCGACTCACGACCCAGATCAAATCGGCCTGAACCGATCGAGCTCTAGTAGTCCCAACCCCACTTCACGCCCACACTGGCAGTGGCATTGGCGCCAGCTTCAGTGTTGACCGTGATATTATCGGTCACGTCGATTTCAACTTCGACCACGCTGGTATCAGACCCGACACCTTGTTCGACACCGACATAGACGCCGTCTGCGATGTAACTTCCCGCCCCTATCAGGGCGCGCCCTTCGTCATCCGTGTCGACCCGTAAAACATCCACACCCAGAGTTTCCCTTGTGCGGTCGAGCACACCGGTTCCACCGGTTTGTCTCCCAGTCAAACCGGCAATTGCCGAAGCCAGTTGCACGGCTTCCAGGCCGGAGAGTGCCGAAGCTCCTTTGCCAAACAGGGTACGGGCCAGCACCTCGTCTTCGGGAAGCGGCGGCACAGACGAGATATCGAGCTTTGGCGCCGAAACCCGGCCGCTGACGCGCAATTGCCCGACCATTTCACCGACCTTTGATTGAGCCACTACCAGAAATGTCGGGTCGAAATCATCGTCAGGCGCGAGCCTCACATTGCCCTCGATCAATTCGAACCGTCTGCCGGCAACATCCACAGTACCGCGTTCCATATCAAGCTGGCCGGTGACCAGAGGTTCGTTCGTGGCTCCGGCAACCGCGACAAAGCCCGACCACTCGGTATCGAGACCGCGGCCCTGGACGTAAAAGCGCTTGGGGAAATCGATCCGCAAGTCCAGGGAAGATGACCACCCGTCCGATTCCCCACCGCCAACCGCACCGTTCTTGTCTCTCCAGACATCCTGGGCATCGAGTTCGACGACCTCCGGTGGAAGGGCCTGGGCGACGTTCAGCACAACCGGATCAACCGTCACCTGCCCCTTGATGATCCCGCCCGTCAGCGAGCGGTGATAACTCACCTCACCCGCGGCAAGGGCACTGGCATGGTCGAGATCGATCAGTTTGAAAGCATCAAGCGACAAGGTAGTATCAAGTTCCAACCCTTGATCCTGAACAAACGACGCCGAACCCTTGATCGAGAGTTCACCCTCATGGCCGTCGCTGGCACTGGCCGTCAATTCAAGGGCACCGTCACTACTCGCCTGGGTTTGCAGTGCCATATCCTCGATAATGGTTCCCGTCGTGAAGTTCTCGTAACGCCCCCCTGCAACTGTTGCGGTCCCATCAATTCGTGGCGATGCGAGCGTACCGCTTGCCGTGACGGAAACATCGAGATTTCCCGCAAGCGATTGATCTCCAATGGGAAAACGGTCCCAAATCTCGGCCAATCCACCCTTCACAGTCAGCGCCACTGAAAACGGCGCATCTTGCGGACTGCCGGGAAGCCCCCCGCTGACATCATGCTCGACCGGCCAGTCCACCTGGATGTTTGCTGCGACGCCATCGATACCCGCGACGTTCACCGCACCATCGATCGCGCTTCCGTCCCATTTGGCGGTCGCATGGATATCGGCAATGTCGCCATCGGGATCAAGTTTGGAGCCGATCCCAAGGCCCTTGAGCTCAATCTCAGCGCGCGCTGATTGTTGGTTCGCATCGAGTTTCAGGAAACCTTCAAGCGTGCCCTTGAGATCAAGTGCACCACTCCAATGGCTCAGGAACTCGATCGGCAGACCGGTCAGGGTTACATCGGCAGTGGTGTCGGTGTTCAGGTGCCTGATATCGGCGACCAGTGTGCCTCCGGCTGCCGTCAGCTCAAGCCCCGACAATGCAATATCATTTCCTGCCATCGAGAAGTGAAACGGCCCCTTGGCTTCAAGTGGCCTGTCATCAATCGAGCCGGAAAGGGCAGACACCTCGACATCGACGCCGGCAACCAGATTGCCGTGCGCTCGCGTTGCCAGATCCCAGGACGCCCCCTTGGCATCGAGCGACATGGCGAGGCTGTCGAGCGGACCATTGGCCTGGATCAGCAGGCGGTCGATCTGTTCCCCAGCGGCCGCGGCGTTGTCGACCGAGGCCTGCAGGCTGAGTGACGGCTGGTTCAGGACATCACTGACATCAACCGCCATCCTGGCATCGGCAACGGTCATGTCATCGAACGCAAGGCCCGCCATGGCAAGACGCAAGGCAACGTCCTGGCCGCCGGCCGCGCTGCCATCCATGACCAGATCAATCAGAGCTGTACCAGAGAGGGTGCCACCGGCGATTTCATTCAGCGCGCCAAGGTCGCTGATCCCGCCTGACATCTGCCCACGGGCCAGACCGTTGTCGAGCCCATAGGAAAGGTTTCCCTGCAACGCAGCGCCCATACCCGCGATCCGCAAATCATTCAGCATGAACGTCGAAAAAACCTCATCTGCCGCCAGGTTTCCGGCCACCGTCACGCCGTCCGTACCATAGGGCACGCGAGCGCCTATCCTGGCCGAAAGTTGCGGATTCAAGCGCACATCATCTGCCAGCAATGCCAACCCATCGAGGTCTGTCCCGTCGAAATTTGCATTACTCAGGACAATCCGGGCAGAAAGCACCGGATCATCCATCGTTCCGCCCAGCGCCAACGTCATGTTGCCCTGCGCCCCGGCATTGAGTTCCAGCGCAGCCATCAGTTCCTGGGTCACATCCAGCGGGCCATCGAGCCGCAAGGTCACACCGCCGCCAGCCAAATCAACATCACCGCGCCCGCCAGCCTGCCAGGCCGTGGTCGCGAGCGTGATTGCATCGAGCGTCCATTGATCTCCCTTGCCCAATACCGTGGCACTGAGCCGAGGATGATCCCCGATCACGGCATTGCCCGCCGGGTCACCGACCGAGAGGCTGCTGCCTTCGGCCTGGAGTGTCAGATCGACCGAATCACCCCATTCCAGAGCCTCGCCCTGCGCGGTCAGTTTCAGATTGCCCGCCAGGGGTGCACCAAGTATTTCGGAAACACTGGCGAGGTCAGACGAGACAACGAGGCTCCTGATCTCCACCCGCCCGTCATTGGGGGTCAGTTCCAGGGCACCGCTTATGTTTCCCGCCGACAGCATCGCACTCAGATTCGCGACGGTGACCTGATCCCCACTGACATCGCCAGACAGATCTGCCGAAATCACCGGAGAAACGCCCATCAAGAGATCGAGCTCCGGCGTTCCGGTCGAGAGATCCATGAGTTCCACGCTGAGCGTCGACGACCACAAGGTGAAATCTTGCGCGATAGCCGCTTCGAGCGCCACGGCCACCGTCTCGACGCCTGCTCCTTCAGCCTCCAGGCCGGAAAGTGACAGAATCATGCCAAGTCGGGGTTCAGCCAGTCGGCCCGACACGACCGCATCCGCGCGCCATCCCGTCAGGGTCAACGGCGCGGCAAGCCGCTCAATCGCATCGAGTTCACGCCCCTCGAGCGTGATCTTCAAATCGAGGCGTTCATCGTCGAGCGCCACACTGCCCGCCAGACCTAGCGACGCCGAATGTGTCTGCACGCCAAAGCTGTTCACCCCAAGGATGTTGTCCTTGAAGGCAAGATCAGCGCCCAACGCCACGCTGCGTCCGACGAAACCAAGGGTAGTCGCGTCGAGCAGGCCCGCGACGACCAGCGTGCCATCAAGTTTCAGCGCAACGTCATCGACCGCCACGGCACCTTCGAGTTCAAGCGCACCACCAAGGTCTTCGCCCAGGGACAAGGCCAACTTGCCCCGGAAATCAGATGCTGCACCGGACAATTCTGCCGTGATTTCGAGCGCAGGGCGTCCGGGAACATCAAGCAGCTCGACGACGAAACCGCCCGCTTCTTCAAGAACATCAAGCTCAAGGTCGACTGTGTCGGCGGCAAGATCGAAGGCACCACTGAGCCGCAGCGAAGCATTGCCGCCCATGTTCTGCAGAACCGTGAGCACAGTGTGACCGGCCCCTGATCCGGAAAGATCAACAGATCCTGAGATAGCAAAGGCGACTTCACGCCCGGTAATCCTCTCGCCGAGCCCAATTGTGTCGACCGATAGTTCGTCGAGCCGGAGCCCGATACCCAGCGGTTGCGGCAGGGTCGATTGGCTGGTGGTGGTAGGCGCTTCCTCGTCCGTCGATGACACGATCGGCTCACGCTCGAGATAGATGCTGGCCGCGGTTGCGCTTTCGATCGCAACATCGCCACCCAGAAGCGCCCATGGCGTCCACAGAACCTCTAGCCCCGCGACCTCCATGAAGACACCTTCGTGGTCGGTTGCCGTGATGCGGTCGATCCGGATTGCACCGGGGAAACCCGGGCCGATCGTACCGATTTCGATCGAAATCCCGTCAGGCTGCGACAGTTGTGCCGTGA
>JABIUG010000058.1 GCA_018700655.1 Rhodospirillaceae bacterium
AGCGGCAACACCAATGCCCCGACCATCATGATCGGCGAAAAGGTCTCCGACATGATCCGCGGTCGCAGCGAACCCCGCGCCCAGGTCGATGTTTTTGTCGCGGATGACTGGGAGACGAACCAACGACCAAATGCAGCGGTCCGATAGGACCACCCTCACCCCAGCCTCTCCCGCCAGCGGGAGAGAGAGCATCGTTTACCCAGCTATGAGAATCTTCCTCGCCCCACCGGGGAGAGGGATGCGACGCCCTGGCCGTAGCTGGGTGAGGGGGAAAGCGACAGCTACTCTGGCTGATAAAGCGGCACGTATGACGGTTCCAGAGGCGTCCTGCCGGCGATCAGGTCGGCGGCCTTTTCCGCGATCATGATGGTCGTGCACTGGGTGTTGGCCGTGACGACCTTGGGCATGATCGAGGCATCAACCACGCGCAGGCCTTCCAGCCCGTGGACCCGCAAATCGCCATCGACCACGGCATTGTCGTCGGTTCCCATCGTGCAGGTGCTGGTCGGATGGTACTCGGTTTCGCCTTCGGCCCGCGCCCAGGCCAGGATCTGCTCGTCGCTCTGGACCTCGGGGCCGGGGTTGAACTCGCCGTCGTCATAGGGCGCAAAGGCTTCCTGGCTCAGGATGTTGCGGGTGATGCGCACGGCATCGATCACTTCCCTGCGGTCGCTCTCGGTCTGGAGATAGTTGAAGACGATCGACGGCGCTCGCTTCGGGTCTGCCGAATGAAGCTGGACCCTGCCCCGGCTGCTCGGGCGCATCAGGTCGATATGGGCCTGATAGCCATGGCCTTCATAAGTTTTGGCGCCATCATAACTGGCCGCCACCGCCATGAACCCCAGTTGCAGATTGGGATAGGCAACCCCATCGTTGGACCGGACATAACCCGAAACCTCAAACAGATTGGTCGACGCAACACCCTTGCGCGTCGTGATCCATTTCAGGCCTGCGATCAGGCGGCCCAGCCCCTTGGTCTGGGGATAGACACTGACCGGTAGCTTGCAGCACACCTGGATACGCAGATCAAGATGGTCCTGCAGGTTGCGCCCGACCCCCGGGATATCGGCGACCAGCGGGATCTCGTGTTCGGCCAGGTGATCAGCTGCACCGACACCCGAAAGCAGCAGCAGTTGCGGCGAATTGATCGTGCCACCCGAGAGTATTACCTCACGTTCAGCATGGACGTTGTGGATCTCGCCGCCCTGCTCGTACTCGACACCGATCGCACGTTTGCCTTCGAACAGAATACGCCGGGTCAGCGCCCGTGTGACGACCTTGAGATTGGGCCGTGCCATGGCCGGCCTCAGATAGGCATCGGCCGTGCTCCAGCGCGCACCATTGTGGGTGTTGCTGTCGGTCCGCCCGAAGCCTTCCTGCTGAAAGCCGTTGGTGTCCTCGCTGTAGGCGTAACCTGCCTGCAGCGCGGCCTCCAGATAGGCCCGGTCAAGCGGGTTCTGGAGCTTGGCGGTCGCGATCTTGAACGGTCCGTCACTGCCTCGATAATCATCACCGCCGCGATCGTACGATTCCATCTTCTTGAAGTAAGGCAGACAGTGGGCATAGGACCATTCGGGAAGCACATTGCCGGCCCAGCCGTCGTAATCGAGCGGATGGCCGCGGATGTACATCATGCCGTTGATGCTGGAGGAACCGCCGATCACCTTGCCGCGCGGACAATAAACCTGCCGCCCGTCCATGAAGGGCTCGGGGTCGGTGTAGTAACTCCAGTTGTACTTGTCATCGAGCAGGGCGTAGTCGAGCGCGGCCGGAATGCGGCGCATGAAGCTGTCGTCCTGGCCCCCTGCCTCCAGAACCAGAACGCTGACGCCGGCATCCTCGCTCAGACGTGAAGACAGGACGGAGCCGGCCGAGCCGGATCCGACAATGATGTAGTCGTAGGTTTGTGCGTCGGCCATTTGTCTTACCCTAGCTCCCTTTCCATCACCTTACCCGCAGGCACGAACGTGACGAATATCCCGACACACGTCCATCGCTTTGGGGGGCGTTCTTGCCAGGGGCGCCCCCCTGACCAGCCGCAGCAGCACCAACCAGCCACGCTCAACACCTGGCCTGATCTGCTCGCCGAAGAAAGCCCGGCCTGATTCGACAGCTTCCTGCCTCTTGGATTGTTTGCAACCGCCAAGCGTTCCCAACCAGAACAAATTGTTCTAGCCTTGCGTCTGGAATGAGGGCGAATAGCAATCCACTGGGGACCCGATCATGGTACGCAAAAGCATTCTGACACTTCTATTCGTCGTTCTTGGAACCGGTGCCGCATCGGCATGTCCAGACTGGCAACTGGCGCCTTCGTTCGGCTCGACCGAGCTCACTGAAGGTTTTCCGAACGATCCCTGGCACCGCAGCATCACAGCCGGCGGAAACCAGAGCATTTCACGCTGCTTCCAGGACAACTCCCTGGCAGGCAGCTCTGCTTCGGCCCCGGATTTTGATCTCTACTACCGCACGAGCGGCAACACGCAGCTCAAGATCTATGTGCGCTCGGACTACGACACCGTGCTTCTGGTCTCGGACCCCTATGGCGAGTGGTGGTTCGACGACGACAGTGCCGGTGGACATGACCCGATGGTCATTTTCCCTTATGCGGCCGACGGCCTCTACAACATCTGGATTGGTTCCTACGAGCGCCGCAGCGGACAGCCCGCGACCCTGATCTTCACCGAACGCTGAACATCCCGCGGCAGCCTGACTGCCGCACTCTGACCCAGGAGAAAGACCGTGGGACAACGTGACACCACCGGGATCCCAGTGCGTGAAGGGCTGCGCCTTGCCATGAACAAGGCCTGGCAGGGACTTGGCGAGCCGGGAACATGGTGGACAGGGCCGGAGCGCATCGCGATCGCACAGGAAGCACGGCAGGCGATGCAATGCGAATTTTGCCGCCAGAACAAGGCCGCACTGTCGCCGTTTCATCACGCTGGCAACCATGACAGCCTGGGCCGCCATTCCGCGCCACTGACCGATGCCATTCATCGCATTAGAACCGATGCCGGACGCCTTACCGAAAGCTGGCTGAACGCGACGCTGGCCCAGGGCCTGGGCGACACCCAATATGTCGAGATCGTCTGTGTCGTCGCCGTTGTTTCCGCAGTCGATACCTATGACCGTGCCATGGGTCATGACCAGCGCACACTTCCCGCGGCTGGTGCAGGCGAACCGTCACGTCATCGCCCTTCAGGCGCAAAGCCCGGTCTCGGCTGGCTGGCGACACTGGCCCCCGCCGATATCAGGCCCGAAGACCCTGATCCTTTTGTCCGCTTCGGACAGGATCATATTCAGCGCGCCATGAGTCTGGTGCCCCAGGCGGTGATCGATTTCTTCGAACTTGATGTCGAGCTCTACTTTTACGAAAACGGCATTCCCCAGCGCTATATCCAGGAAAAAGAACGCGCACTGAGCCTGGCGCAGATCGAAATGATGGCGGCGCGCGCCGCTTCGATCAACGGGTGTTACTACTGAACCGCTAGTCACGTCGGGGCGCTCCGTGAGAGAGCCAGGGATTCGGGACTTGAGGTTAATCTGGCTGCTGCCCTTGATGGCAACGGTGGCGCGACGGGTGTGCCCAATGCCGAACTCCTGCTCACACTGGTCGACGCCACGCTGGGCACCGACGACGGGGCGCTGACCCGGGCCCGCAACGCGGTGCTCGACACCATGGGCGGCGCCGTTCTGATTGATGCCGCAGCAACCATCGCGTCCTACAATTCGATCGTGAAGGTCGCCGACGCGACCGGGATCGATATCGAAGATGAAACCACGGCCATGATTGCCGACATCAAGGACGAACTGGGGATTATGCGTTAGAGCCGCCGCGCAACGGGGACGGGTTGCATGCTCAAGCCAGGTTCACTGCGGTGCGAAAGCCGACCGTGCCGCAGCGGTCCAGCCCCGGGCACATCAGCAGGTACTTGGCGGTAAACGCGGGCGATTGCAGGCCGCCGTCGGCATACCAGGCCGTGCCGGTCGCCTCAAAGTCACAGCCACCCTTGAGCATGCAGAACCGCGTGCGCCCGTCGCTTCGCTGCGGTCCCGTCCAGTTCCACACCGCGCCTTCGTCTGCTTCCAACAGGCCAAGTTCTGCCGCACGCTGCCATTCGGCTTCGCTGGGCAGACGTTGACCGAGCCACGCGGCATAGGCCCCGGCATCCTCAAGGTCGACCCAGACAACGGGGTGGTTTTCACGACCCGACTGAGGTTCACCGTCTCTCCAGTCTTCAAGGAAGGCTTCGGAATGTCTGGGCCGGTAGCCAGTCCCGGCCAGAAATCGTGAAAATTCGGCGTTGGTCACGGACTTTCGATTGATCGCAAAGGGTGTCGGTGTCTCTTCCACGATAAAAGCTGCCATATCGTGCAGTCGGGGAAGCGTGTGGCTCTGACAGTCCGGCGCCGATGCGCTCTGGTAGAAGCCGCACTCGCGAATGCGGTAGCTGACATCGCGTGCCCAAGACCCACCATCAACTTCTGTCATGCCATCGGGTGGCGTCGAAACCGAGCGGTTACTCCCGGTCGGCAGGGCGGCGACGGTTCGCACATCCGGCCCGCCCGATGCCTGCTCAAGCGTGCTCCAGACAGCGGCCTGCCCCTGCAGGAAGCTGGCGGAAACCTCGTCCTCAAGCACCGCCCCCAGACCGCGCGGTGGCAAATCGGTCAATGCCACCCCTTCGCGAACCAAAAGGCTTGTCCCTGCCATCAGATCGCTGGCGACGGCTCCTGACACCGGTAGCGGCACCTGGCGCGCCCATTCATCGCTACGGTTCACCAGCACCCACAGGCGCACGTCTCCATGTTCAAAGTACGAGGCATAAACACCGGGGGGCGCCATGGCTGCAAGCGGGGTCCAAGCGCCATCGCTGAAATGTGCCGACCAGGTGTGACGCACCTGGTTCCAGAGCCTGAACCAAGCGGCATCACGATCGGACCAGCCATTCCAGGAACCAAAGATATTCTCCCACACAACCATGCCGGCCCCGTTCATCAGGGCAAGCTGCATCTCGCCGCGGTGATCGGCGACCCAGCGGTGCACGACATGCATCATGTGACGGCGTTCGAACCAGGCATTGCGCAGCACGCCCGGGACGGTAGCGTCCTGATAGACCTCGGCCCAGCTCATGTGGTGATCGGCAATACGATCGAGTGGTGTGAACGATTGCGATTCGAAAACAACGCCTGGCTTCACTTCATCAAGCATCAGACGCAAATCGGCGGCAGCCTCAGCCAAGGTATCCAGATAAAGACCATCGGCATCGAGCGCGCCGACCAGTTCGGCAAGCGCGACATGATCGGGGGCCGGTTCACGACGGGTCGCACGATCCCAGGGATTGAAATCAAGCATGGCACGAATGCCGCGCTGGTGGAGTTGGTCAACGACACCGCGCAAGCCCTCGAGGCCGCCCGGCATGCGCCGATAGAAATCAAACTGGTTGCGCCGGTCAAAGCCGATATTGGGATAGGCATGCCAGAGAATGACCCCGTCGAGAGGCCCGAAGCGTTTTTCGAAGGCATCGACATAAGCATCGATCCGGTAGCTGCCGGCATGACGGTCATAGATCCGTTCATCCCAGAGCAGGATCTTGTGGGTCGTGATGCAGTCGCACACCCAATCGAAACAGGGCAAATGGAACGCCGCGTTGTCGAAGCCCTGTTCGGACCATGCCTGCTTGCGCCACGCATGGAGTTCATCGCGCCAATCGGGCCAATCGTTGGAATCGACCGGTGCGACGATCAGATTGTCCATTGCCCTGGCGTCAGGCGTCATGCTCGAACACCATGAGCGGCCCGCCAAATCGATCGCGATGAGGTGTCACACCAAGGCCTGGAACCTCGGGAGCACGCATTCGTCCATTTGCGACAGGCGGAAAACCCCCGGCGTTCGAAACCGTCACCCAGTTGTGGAAGTCCACGGTATGGGCACGTCGCTCCTCCGGGGTCGAGAGTGACATATGGGCAATCGCCGCGGAGATGATCTCCGCACCCCCGACACATTCGACCGTCACCATCATGCCGAAATCGACCGCAAGGTCGCGCACGCGCCGGGCGCGGGTGATACCGCCAAACCGGGAAATCTTAATCGTGACGCCATCGGCGGCACCATCGTTGTGGATACGCACCAGTGCTTCGAGGCTGTCGCACGACTCATCGAGTACCATCGGCTTGGTCGAAACCCTGCGCACCCTGAGGTTTTCCTCATGGCTGGCGCAGGGCTGTTCGAGGATGTAATCAATTCCCCGCGTGGCATCGAGAAACCGCAGGGCATCCTGGCTGGTCCAGGCGCCATTGGCATCGCAGTAGAGCACAACATCGGGTCCTGCCAGCGCGGCAACCTGCTCGAGTCGCTCGGCATCGGTCCTGGGATCATCACCGACCTTGACCTGAAGCCGCTGATAACCCTCGTCAATATGGCGACGCGCTGTTGCTTCCATGACGTCGGGAGAATCCTGCGAGATCGAGCGGTAGAGCATGACCTCTGCGCCGCACCTGCCGCCCAGGGCCTCGGCAAGCGGCAGCCCTGCCGCTTGCGAAAACAGATCCCACAACGCGATATCGATCGGTGTCTTGGCATCCATCTGACCGAACATGGCGCCATCCATCGCATGCACCAGCTTGTGGATCTCGCGCGGATCCTCGCCAAGAAGCTCTGGTGCGAGGACATGGAGGCCTGCGCGGACCCCACCGGCAAAAGCCTCCGAATAAAACGCCCCCAAGGGCGCAACTTCGCCCCAGCCGGTCAGTCCTTCATCCGTCGTGATCTCGACCATGGTCGAAGTCTGGCCAGGTTCGGTGCGGTTGCGGCAACGATAGCTGCCCTCCTTGAAGGGCAGTTCCAGACCATAAGCGGCAATGCGGACAATTTTCATGCAACAGGCCCCCGGGGCAATTTTGAAGCCCAGCGGATCATAGCCGAGGTGGTGACAAAGACGCATCGTTGCTTGACCCAAGGGGTACTGCGACGTGAAAAGGGTGCCCGGAGCAAGATCGGAGAGAAACCATGAGCGATCAATTGCGTGTCGCCGTCGTCACCGGTGCCGGGACCGGTATTGGCCGCGCCGTTGCAATCGGCCTGCTGGATGATGGATTCAGCGTTGCGCTGACCGGACGCCGCATGGATCGCCTCGAGGCAGTGGTCGCCGATCGGCCGGAGGCGGCTGATCGCCTCCTTCCCGTGGCTTGCGATGTCGGTGATCCTGATTCGGTGACAGGATTGTTTGCGGCCGTCGCGGACCGATTCGGTCGGCTAGACCTGTTGTTCAACAATGCCGGCATCGGCGCACGCGGTGTTCCGCTGGAGGAGTTGTCGTTCAAGGAGTGGCAAAGAGTCGTCGATACCAACCTCACCGGCCCCTTCCTGTGCACCCAGAACGCCATGCGCATGATGAAGGCCCAAACACCCAAAGGCGGGCGCATCGTGAACAACGGTTCGATTTCAGCCCATGTGCCACGTCCGCATTCGGCACCCTATACCGCCACGAAACACGCCATTACCGGGCTGACACGCTCGACCTCGCTCGATGGCCGGGCGCACAATATCTGCTGTGGCCAGATCGACATCGGAAACGCGCTGACCGAAATGACGGCCGGATCCGGCGATGGCATGGAGCAGCCTGACGGTCGAATCGTCCCAGAATCGACCATGGATGTCGACAATGTCGTGCGCTCCATCGTTTTGATGGCAAATATGCCGCTCGACGCCAATGTCCCGTTCATGACGGTCATGTCGAACACCATGCCATATATCGGCCGTGGCTGAGCAGTTGCGCCACGGCACACACCCCACCTATAATCCGCGCGCGCTCGGGTCGCAGGGCACCAACAGATTAGAAGGCGAACACCATGGAGTTTAGTGAGATCGGGCTGGCCATTTGGGTCTTTGTTGCCTTCATGCTGGCATCGGTAAACGCCATGCTGTGCCGTGGCCTGGGTAAATCGACCGAGATGAACCCGGAATTCCTGGCCAATATGGGATTCTTCTGGTCGGTGATACCTGCCGCCATGTTCGGCGCGAGCGCCTACTTCCCCTGGCTGGACCTCAGCGTCATCGCGCCCTTTGCCTTCCTGCTGGGCCTGGTACCGCTGGCCGTGATCTACGTGATCCGGGGCAAGCCCGAACAGGCGCCAATGATGTTTGGACGCGACGACCAGGGCCGCCTGTCACTTTTTGCCTGCAGTCCCGAGGAAGTCGTGACCACCGTGCTGTACGCAGTATTGGCGTTCGAGATCTGCACGATTTTCCTTTGGGATCAGCTTTATCGCGCATGAAGGTCGATTTTCCGCCTTATCAGCAGTCCCTGCGATAGGTCGTTGACCCGGCGGTTCGTGGCTGCCGCCTGAAACGTTCTTCAGGGCGCGCTTCATGTTGACATCCGGTTTCCGATCCCTATAGTCCGGCCGTCCGCGCGGGAAGCGCCCTGGGCCACCCGTTTACGTGGATCAAAACACAAGGTTACAGAACGATGTTCGCAGTCATCAAAACAGGCGGCAAGCAGTACCGCGTCGCTCAGAATGATATCCTCACCGTGGAGCGCCTGACGGGCGAGCCCGGCGAATCGATCGATTTCGACAAGGTGCTGATGGTCGCAGACGGCGACGATGTTGATGTCGTCGCCGATGGCGCCACCGTGAAGGCAGAAATCCTTGAGCACAATCGTGCCGACAAGATCCTGATCTTCAAGAAAAAGCGCCGCAAGCACTACCGTCGCCGTGGCGGTCACCGCCAGCAGCACACCGTTGTGAAGATCACCGAGATTCTGGCCAAGGGCGCCAAGAAGCCCGCAGCCAAAAAGGCAGCCGCCAAGAAAGCGGCACCCAAAACTGATGCCGAGGCCGCTCCGGCCGAAGCGCAAGCCTGAGGAGGACTGACCTATGGCCCATAAAAAGGCAGGCGGTAGCTCACGTAACGGGCGCGACTCACCGGGTCAGCGACTGGGCGTGAAGAAGTTCGGCGGCGAGGAAGTCGTTGCCGGCAACATTCTGGTGCGCCAGCGCGGCACCAAGTTCCATCCCGGCACGAATGTCGGCATGGGCAAGGACCACACGCTGTTTGCGACCGACCATGGCCAGGTCCTGTTCCGCAGGGCTGTTGGCAAACGCACCTATATTGACGTGGTCCCGGCCGCGGTGGCTGCTGAATAGGCGTCCCGCCCCACCACACCAAGAACAAGAAGGGGAATGGCGCGCCATTCCCCTTTTTCTTTGTCCAATCGCTGGAATCGAACGTGTCAGAACGTAATCTGGAATTCGCCCCGCTGGTGCCCGAGCTTCTATGCATGAATGTTGCACAGAGTATAGACTTCTATTGCGGCACGCTGGGTTTCAGGAAGCTCTACGGACGCGATAACCCTCCGTTTGCCTATCTGGAGCGTGAAGGTGCCCAGATCATGCTGGAACAGTTCGAACCCGACGGCTGGTTGACGGCCGAGATGGAACGGCCTTTCGGACGCGGCATCAATTTCCAGATCGAAACCACCGCGATCGATCCCATGGTTGACGCGCTGGAAACCGCCGGCACGCCCCTCTTCCGCGAACCCGAAGAAGCCTGGTATGGCGGCCAGGATTGCCTCTATGGCCAGCGTCAGTTTCTGGTGCTGGATCCCGACGGCTATCTGCTGCGATTCTGTCAGGATCTCGGGCAACGCCCGCTCGATAACCCACCTGACAGCGGAAGGGTCCGGGCATGAAGTTCCTCGACCAGGCCAAGATCTATCTCAGGAGCGGCAACGGCGGTGCCGGCTCCATGAGCTTTCGGCGCGAGAAATTCATCGAGTTCGGTGGGCCCGACGGCGGTGATGGCGGCCGCGGTGGCGACATCGTGCTCGAATGCGTCGACAACCTGAACACGCTGATCGACTACCGCTTCCAGCAACACATCAAGGCCAAGAACGGGCGACCCGGCGCCGGCCAGCAACGCACGGGCGCCGGCGCAGACGATGTAATCGTCCCGATTCCGCCTGGCACCCAGGTCTTTGCCGAAGACCAGCTCACCCTGCTGGCCGATCTCACCGTGCCTGGCCAGCGCGTTGTCCTGCTCCAGGGTGGCGATGGCGGCAAGGGCAACATCCGGTTCAAGACCTCGACCAACCAGGCACCCCGCCGGGCCGATCCCGGCTGGCCCGGTGAAGAACGTTGGGTCTGGCTGCGCCTGAAACTGATCGCAGATGTCGGTCTGGTCGGGCTGCCCAATGCCGGCAAGTCGACCCTGCTGTCGGCGCTCTCACGCGCCAGGCCCAAGATTGCCGATTACCCCTTCACTACGCTGCATCCCAATCTGGGCGTGGTCGGGATCGACGAGGACGAATACGTCATGGCAGATCTGCCGGGCCTGATCGAAGGTGCCCATGAGGGGGTTGGCCTGGGTGACCGGTTCCTGGGCCATGCCGAACGTTGCGCGGCGATTCTGCATCTGGTCGACGGTACGACCGAAGACATTGCCCTAGATTACCGCACGATCCACGCCGAACTTGAAGCATACGGCGGCGGACTGGTCCGCAAACCCACCGTGCTTGTGCTCAACAAAGTCGACGCCTTGACCGAAGAATTGCGCGAAGAAGCACATCAGATCCTGGCCGAGGCATCGGGGCTTCCCGTGATGTTGATGTCGGGTGCTTCCGGCGAGGGTGTCCAACAAGTTTCGCGCCAGTTGATGGTCCACGTCGTGCAGGAGCGCGAGCGCCGGGCTGAGTCGGCGGCATGACCTCCGGGCTCGATCATGCACGCAGGATCGTGGTCAAGATCGGATCCGCACTGCTGGTCGAGGGTCAGGACGGTCGCATACACCGTTCGTGGTTGAATGCTCTGGCGGACGACATCGCCGATTTGCGCCGTGACGGCCGTGAAGTGCTGATTGTGACGTCCGGCGCAATCGCGATCGGACGTCGCCTGCTCGGCCTTACCGCAGGCACCATGCGGCTTGAGGAAAGTCAGGCTGCGGCCGCCAGTGGGCAGATCCGCCTGGCCCACGCCTACCAGGAAGCACTTGGCCGCCACGAAATCGGCGTCGCACAGCTTCTGTTGACCCTGGATGATACCGAAGACCGCAGGCGTTATCTCAACGCACTCAACACGCTCAACACCTTGCTGCGCATGGGTGCGGTGCCCATCGTGAACGAAAACGACACGGTTGCCACCGGCGAGATCCGGTTCGGCGACAACGACAGGTTGGCTGCCCGCGTTTCCATGATGGCAAGCGCCGATGCGCTGGTCCTTCTCTCCGACATTGACGGCCTCTACGACCGTGACCCCAAGACCAACAACGACGTCACCATGATCCACGAAGTCGAGGCGATCACACCAGAGATCATGGCGATGGGCGGCAAGGCACGCGCCGGTGATTCCTCGGGCGGCATGGAAACCAAACTGATTGCCGCTCGCATCGCGACCCAGGCCGGCTGCAACATGGCGATTGCAGATGGGCGCATCGATCACCCCCTCCGGGCCATGCGCGAAGGCAAGCCGTGCACCTGGTTCCTGGCCAGGGACAATCCAACCACCGCACGCAAACGCTGGATTGCCGGAGCGCTCAAGCCCAGTGGCAGCGTTACCGTGGATGCCGGCGCACTGACCGCACTTGGCAGTGGCCGCAGCCTGCTTCCTGCAGGCGTAACATCCGTCGAGGGCAGCTTCGACAGGGGCGATGCCGTCGTTCTGAATGGCCCTGATGGTTTGGAGGTCGGACGTGGTCTGGTCGCCTACTCTTGTGCCGATGCACGCACCATCGCGGGCCACAAAAGCGGTGAAATAGAGCTGTTGCTGGGCTACCGTGGCCGCGAAGAATTGATCCACCGCGACGATCTGGTGATGGCATGAACGCCGCCACGCAAGCCACGGCACAGCGCCAGGACGATGTTGTGTCGCTCATGGACGAGATCGGCCGTGCTGCCCGCGAGGCAGCCGGAACGCTGGCGCTGGCGTCGAACCATAGCAAAAACCAGGCTTTGCTGGCCGCAGCCGCCGCACTGCGTGAGGCTACCTCTGCTCTCCTGGAGGCCAATGCCCACGACATGGCGCTGGCGCGCGAGAAAGGCCTTTCCGGCCCCATACTCGACCGCCTCGCGCTGGACACATCGCGTATCGAGAGTATGGCAACCGGTCTTGAGGCCATCGCGGAACTCGATGACCCCGTCGGGCGTGAACGCGAACGCTGGACGGTTCCCAGCGGCCTCGACATCGCGCGCGTTTCGGTTCCCCTGGGCGTCATCGGCATCATCTACGAATCGCGGCCCAATGTGACAGCCGACGCCGGTGCGTTGTGCCTGAAATCGGGCAACGCGGCGATCCTGCGCGGTGGGTCGGAAAGCCATCATTCTTCACACGCAATCGCTGCCTGTCTTCAGCAAGGCCTTGCAGCGGCCGGATTGCCTGAAGCTGCCATCCAGCTTGTGCCGACAACCGACCGCGCTGCCGTCGGCGCCATGCTGACCATGACCCGCTGGATCGACATCATCGTTCCGCGTGGCGGACAATCCCTGATCGAGCGAGTCCAGAGCGAAAGCCGCGTACCGGTGATCGCCCACCTGATCGGCCTTTGTCACGTCTATGTCGACGGCAAGGCCGATGCCGCGATGGCGCGCGACATCACCGTCAATGCCAAGATGCGCCGCACCAGCATATGCGGCGCAGCCGAAACCCTGCTGCTTGATGAAGCACTGGCCCCCGAAGCCCAGACCTCCATCGTCAGCGCGCTTGTCGATGCCGGTTGCGAGGTCAGGGGCGATGAAGCCGTCCAGAAGCTTGATCCCCGGGTTGGCCCAGCAGGGGATATCGATTGGGATACGGAATATCTCGATAGCGTCATTTCGGCCCGCATCGTCGATGGTGTCGAAGGTGCCCTCGACCATATTGGCCGGCACGGGTCGGATCACACCGACACGATCGTGACGCAAGACGACAAGACCGCAGAGCTGTTCCTGACGCGGGCGCCCAGCGCCATTGCCATGTGGAATGCCTCGACCCAGTTTGCCGATGGCGGAGAGTTCGGCATGGGCGTGGAAATCGGTATCTCCACCAATAGGCTGCATGCCCGCGGCCCTGTGGGCGTCGATCAGTTGACGACCATGAAGTATGTCGTGCGGGGCAGCGGACAGATCAGACCCTGACACGCCACCTTTCGCTCCTGAACCACGCTGCCGGCCGCCGTATCGGGCTGCTGGGCGGCTCGTTCAATCCAGCCCATGAGGGCCACCTGTTTATCAGCCGTCTGGCACTGGAGCGGCTGTTCCTTGACGAGGTCTGGTGGCTCGTCGCACCCCAGAACCCGCTCAAACCGCTTGATGACATGGCGCCGTTCGAGGAGCGCCTGCGGCGCACGGACGAGTTCGCCGACCATCCCGGCATCATTGTCACCGGACTGGAAAGAGACCTTGGCACCCGTTTCACGGTCGACACCATCGCACGCCTGCAGATCCGCGCGCCCCAGACCCGCTTCGTCTGGCTGATGGGGGCAGACAACCTCGCTACAATCCACCACTGGCATCGTTGGCAGGAGATCTTCGAGAGCGTTCCGGTTGCGGTTTTCGACCGGGCTCCGTATTCTTTCTCCTGTCTTGCGAGCCGGGCTGCGGTCCGGTACCGACGCCATCGTCTCCCCGCATCGCGGGCTAGGGCACTGGCCGACGTAGCGCCACCGGTCTGGACTTTTGTTCTGGGCCCGCGGCATCCCGCCTCGGCCACGGCCATTCGGGCGGGTGATCGAAGCTTCGGCTTCGCAGGACAGGACGATTGAGCAACATCCCAAAAGGGAGGGGTTCCATTCCTCGTAAGTCTGCTGCCGGGAAACAGATCCTGGATATGGTAGCGCTCGCCAAGAGCGCCCTTGAAGACGGCAAAGCCGAAAACGTGGTCACGATCGACCTCGCCGGCAAAACGTCCTTTGCAGATCATATGATTGTCTGCAGCGGTCAGTCACAGAGGCAGGTATCTGCACTTGCCGACAGATTGGTCGACAGCCTGAAGGAATCGAAATACCGCATCAGCGGTATGGAAGGGTATGAAAGCGGCAACTGGGTCCTTGTCGATCTGGGCGACGTGATTGTGCACATCTTCCGCAACGAAATTCGCGAGATTTACAATCTGGAAAAGATGTGGTCGATGCCCATGCCCCTGGCGATGGAAGCCACCGCCTGACGCCGTTACTTCCTGGCTGGCCTCGATTCGCGAAGCCATGCGACTGACTGTAGCCGCCGTTGGGCGCGCCCGCGGCGGCCCTGTTCGCACGCTCTTTGACGACTACGCCGGACGGCTGCCCTGGCAGGTCCGGCTTCAGGAGATTGCCGAGGCTGACGGTCCCCAGCGCAAGACAAGGGAAGGCGAAAAACTGTTGGCCGCCATTCCAGATGGTGCGGTCCTGGTCGCGCTCGACGAACACGGCAAGGTGTTCGATAGCCGCCAGCTTGCAGGCTGGGTCGGAAAGCAGCGTGACGAGGGCCAGCGTGATCTCGCCTTCATCATCGGTGGTGCCGACGGGCTGGCCGAACCGGTTCTCAAAAAGGCGGGGCTGATCCTGTCGCTCGGCGCCCTGACCTGGCCACACATGATGGTGCGTGCGATGTTGATGGAGCAGATCTACCGCGCTCATACGATCCTGACCGGCCACCCCTATCATCGCGATTGATCTGACATCGTGTTGCCACATCCAAGTCATATCCAGATTGCATCGAATCGCTTGCGATCCGATGCAATCGAGTGAAGATGCCCAGGCTTCCTGATGTAGAGCCAACCGTTACATCCATCGTGATCCAGCCTGTGAGCCCTAGATGAGTCCTGCCCAACGCCCCGGCCCTCTTGTTCTTTGCATTCTGGACGGCTGGGGTCTGGCTGCGGCAGGTCCCGACAACGCGATCCTGTCGGCCAGGACGCCCATCTGGCGGAGCATGCTGCAAGATTGTGCCGCCACCAGCCTTGAAACATCCGGTGAAGCCGTTGGCCTGCCCTGCGGGCAGATGGGCAACTCCGAGGTCGGCCACCTGACCATGGGCGCGGGGCGTATCTTCATGCAGGACCTGCCGCGTATCGATCATGCCGTGAGCGATGGTTCGATCGCCGACTGCCCGGCATTCCAGAACCTCGTTGCGGACCTCAAACAAAGTGGTGGACGCTGTCATCTGATGGGCCTGCTGTCTCCCGGTGGCGTTCACAGCCATGAAAACCACATGGCTGCTCTGGCCAATCTACTGGCGAATGAGGGGATCGCCGTCCTCGTCCATGCATTTCTGGATGGTCGCGATACACCGCCCTCAAGCGCGCGCGACGACATGGCACGGTTTGTCGCCGCCTCGCCCCAGGCCACGGTCGCGACGGTCACCGGCCGCTACTATGCCATGGACCGCGACAACCGCTGGGAACGTGTCGAACGGGCCTATGACGCGATCGTTGCCGCCAGGGGAACGTCAACGGCGCCCCATGCAGATGCGGCAATCACAAATGCCTATGGTGCAGGCCAGACCGACGAATTCGTCAAACCCGTCGTAATCGATGGTTATGACGGGATGAAGGCGGGCGATGGTTTGCTCATGGCCAACTTCCGTGCCGATCGGGCGCGTCAGATCCT
>JABIUG010000059.1 GCA_018700655.1 Rhodospirillaceae bacterium
GCCGAGACGCTCGCGCATCTTGTCACCAAGGTCAGCAAGGCTCTCGGCGCCCTGGCTCTTGGCGAATTCCTCATCGAGATCGGGCGTCTGGGAGGTGCGCACTTCCTTGACCGTGATGTCGAAGGATGCGGTCTTGCCTGCGAGGTGCTCCGCGCCGTAGTCGTCGGGGAAAGGCACGTCGACAGTATAAGCTTCGCCTGCCTTCTTGCCGGTGAGGCTTGCTTCGAACTCGGGCAGCAGCCGGCCAGAGCCGATTTCCGCAACGTGATCCTCGGCAGCACCGCCGGCGAATTCTTCGCCGTCGACCTTGCCAACGAAATCAATGCGCAGCGAGTCGCCCTCAGCTGCCACATAAGGCTCTTCGGTTTCCTTGAAGGTCTTGCTGCGCTCACGCAGGCGCTCGATCGCTTCACTGACTTCTTCGTCGGTCACCTCGATGACGAGGTTCTCGATTTCGTACGAAGAGAAGTCGCCGGTCTCGATCTCGGGCATGACCTCAACGGCCATGACATATTCGAGGTCCTTGCCTTCATCGAAAGACATGTCCTCGATGCTGGGCTGCATCGCCGGGCGGACACCCTGTTGGGTGATAGCCTCACCGGACGTGTCCTGCAGTGTCTGCTGCACGACTTCGCTGATGATCGCCTGGCCGTACTGCCGTTTCAGCAGCTCGGCGGGCACCTTGCCTGGACGAAAGCCCTTCAACTGAATTGTCTTTTTCAGTTCGTTGAGCCGTGCATCGATACGTGTGGCCATATCATCAGCGGTGATGACGACCTTGTACTCGCGTTTCAGGCCGTTTGAGGCGGTCTCGGTAACCTGCATGAAATTGCCGTGTGTCTCGGGTTGTTAGGAAAAAGGTCCTGGTATCGGGCTAGCGGTCGGTGCGTCACAGAACTGGTGCGGGCGGAGGGACTTGAACCCCCATGACTTTACGTCACCAGATCCTAAATCTGGCGTGTCTACCAATTCCACCACGCCCGCGCCGCTCGGGCCGTAACCAAGCCTGCAGTATGGGGCGGTCCATATAGTCTCGAATGACGCCACTCGCAACAGCGAGCATCATCGATCATCGAGTCTGGCATGGCGCGCGAGCCCACGAACATCCCCTGATGCGACGATACGTCCCCGGGTAACGAAGGATTCATGGTTCTTTGCAATGTTGTCGAGCCGGTAGAGGTAATTCACCATCAAACCCGCAGATTCGGCGATTCCCTTGCCCGAAAGGTCGCCTTGCCAGTTCAGTCGCTCGATTCTGGCGCCGTTTGTCAGATGGAAGCGTGCGACGGGATCAACTGGCCGATCACCGCGCTTTTCTTCCAGAAGATAATGGGCCGCCAGCGCCATGAGTTGCTGACGCCAGGGTTTGATTGCCTCTGCTGTCGCCGAATCGAGAGCCAACGCGAGTTCCGGGGCCGCCTCCTCCCGATCGAGGCCGGCCGGGGCAAGAGACAACGGTGGCCCATCTGCAAGATATCGACGCAGCCAGCGTGCGAACCCCGGCATGGGTGAGAGCGTTGCAAACGTCTTCAGGTTGGGCAGTTCGCGCTTGAGTTCATCAACAACACGTTTGATCAGGAAATCACCAAGGCTGACACCGGCAAGGCCGGGTTGCGTGTTCGAGATGGAATAAAAGATCGCCGATTCGGCATTTTCAGGAGCGACAAGGGGAGCATCGGGGTCGAGCAGGCGCTGGACATTGTCTGCCATCGCATCGACCAGGGCGACCTCGACGAAGATCAAAGGTTCATCGGCCATATTGGGATGGAAGAAGGCAAACAGCCGACGATCACTCTCCAGGCGGTTTTTCAGATCGTCCCAGCTCGTGATGCGGTGAACCGCTTCATAGGCGATCAGTTTTTCCAGAAGCGATGCCGGCGAATCCCAACTCAGGCTTTGCAGTTCCAGAAAACCGACATCGAACCAGGCGGAAAGCAAACGCTGCAAATCATCCGACACACGCAACAACAGTGGCTCATCATGTCTTCCCGCAAGGGCGTCAGCGCGCATGTCCACCAGGAATTTCAGCCCTTCCGGCAGACCATTGAACTGCGTGAACAAACGCATGCGCGGCGCTTCCGTGACCTCGCGCAAGGAACCGGCAAGAGCCCGCTTGGTCCCGGGGTCAGAGGCATGGATCAATGCCTGGGCTTCGCGTTCGACTTCGTCGACATCAATGTCGAAATCGACCGCCAACATCATCAAAAAGCGACGTCGGCCCACTTGGTCGAGATCGAGATAGGTATGACCGATATGGGCGGCACGTGCGCGCGCCAGTGCTTCGCCACCGCGTGCTTCGATACATTCACGAACGCCTTCACGCAGGCGGTCCCGGTCATCATCGGGAAGACCGGCCCGCACCGATGCGCCGACACGAATGAGCGCCGCATCAGCGATCTCCTGCCATGCCCCAGAAAGTTGATGCAGCGCACGATCCCAGAATCCCTCGGAGCGTTCAGTCATGCCCTTTTCCTCACGTGATGCCGGTGTTTCCGGTAGAGACTTCGCAGAACACGCGGCGCCTTTTCGGTCAAATCTTCTGCCACGAGCCCAGGGCCAAGGCGGCGCCCGATCTCAGCATGCAACCAAACACCCATGGCGGCAGCATCGAAGGCCGCTGCACCCTGCGCCAACAGCCCTGCGACGAATCCGGCCAGGACATCTCCGGAACCGGCGGTAGCAAGGAACGGGCTCCCGTTGGCGTTGATCAGGACCGCGCCTTGAGGATTGGCAATTACGGTGTCGGCCCCCTTGAGCAGTACGATGCAATCGGCCTGGCGCGCGGCAAGACGGACATCATGAAGTCGGTCGTCGGTACGTTTGAACAGCCGGGAAAATTCACCTTCATGCGGCGTCAGGATGCGCTGCTCATGTAAACGCTCGAAGAGCACTGAGGGATCATCCTGGAAAACAGTCAACGCATCTGCATCGAGGACTGTGGGGGTTGCAGTTTCCAAAGCATGGCAAACCATCTCGCGGGTCTTGCCGTGTACGCCCTGCCCCGGCCCCAACAAGGCTGCGGTCACCCGCCGGTCGTCGATCATCTCCCGAAAGGCATCAGGTGATGAAACCGCGCAATTCATCACGGCGGTTTGCTGGGCAGCATATATCTGGAGCGCAGAGTCCGGTACGGCGCAGGTCACCAGGCCGGCACCGATACGAAGCCCAGCCCGCGCTGCGAGCCGCACCGCACCGTTGCTTGCCACACCACCGCCTGCGACAACGAGATGGCCACGCGAATACTTGTGGGCGGTCTCTTCGGGCCAGGGCCAGCGTGCGTTCCACAGCTCCGGTGCGTTTTCCCATTGCATCGCAGATAGCCCGGCTATCGTTGCATCCGTTATGCCGATGTCGACGACCTTGATGTCACCACAGTGCGCCTTGCCCGGCATCAACAGATGGCCCGGTTTCTTGCGGCAGAATGTGACGGTGAGTTCGGCGCGGCAAGCACCGCCACGCAACCCACCGGTGTCACCGTCAACACCGCTGGGAGCATCGACCGCGACGCAGGGACAGGTGATGGCGGAAAGCAGGCCAATAAGTTCAGGATCAAGTTCGCGCGACAGGCCAGCGCCGAACAAAGCGGCGACCACCAGTTCAGCCGACTCCAGAATCCCAGGCGTCAGAGTCTGCACGACGCCTTCCCACAACGCCGCCACGATGCCGGCATCTCCCGAAACCGAATCGCGATCTCCGCAGAGAGCCAGATCAACAGACCAACCGGCCTGGCTGAGCAGGCGCGCGATGACAAAACCATCGCCACCATTGTTTCCCGGTCCACAGAGCACGACGACGTTGCAGGGATCCCATCGATCCATGATTGTCCTGGCAACGCCGGCGCCGGCCCGTTCCATCAGGTCCGCGCCAGGAGTTCCAGAAGCGATCGTCACGCGATCTGCTTCGGTCATTTCCCGAATCGAAAGAACAGCGTTTGTTGTTGCGCTGTCAGGGTGCGGTGAGATCATGACGCCGTCCGCGCAGCCCCTTGAAGAGGTTGACCCGCATCGGTTGCTCGAAACGGTAACCCTCGTCACAACGGCCGGCCTCGAACAGGGCCTTCACAACCAGTGTATCGACATCAGATCGGTCGTAAGCGTTAAAGCCATACCCACCCACCTGATCGAC
>JABIUG010000060.1 GCA_018700655.1 Rhodospirillaceae bacterium
TCGCGCAGATCAAGCGGGGCTGATCGGTGGTTGGCGCCAACTGCAATATGAACGGATCCGGTCATGGCCACTAAGCCCGCCGGGGCAGACCCTCGCTCACCCGGTCGATCGAGAGTTCGGTCTGTTCCCCACTATCGAGGTCGCGCAGAATCACCACACCGCGCTCAAGCTCGTCGTCACCGAGAATGAGGGCATGGCTCGCCTGCGCCTTGTTGGCGCGCTGCATACGGCGCTTGAGATTGCCGCGATAACCAAGGTCGATGGCAAACCCCTGGCCCCGCAGCTCGCGGGCCAGAACGAGTGCGCGTTGTTCTGCTGTCTCACCCACCGGAACCAGCGCGATCGGCCTTGCCGCTTCTTCGCCGGCACCGGCCATCATCGACAGGCGTTCGATGCCCCCGGCCCAGCCGACGCCGGGAAGTGCCGGTCCGCCCATCTGCTGCATCAGGCCGTCATAGCGACCACCACCGATCACCGTGCCCTGAGCGCCCAGCTCCGTGGTGATGAACTCGAATGCGGTGTGGCAGTAATAATCCAGTCCACGCACGATCCGGGGATTGACCTCATAGGCGATACCCAGCGCATCGAGGCCGGCGAGCACGGCATCAAAAAAGGCACGGGCCTCATCGGTCAGGTGGTCGAAAATCGATGGCGCATCGGCCACAACGGCCTTGTCTGCCTCCGATTTGGAATCGAGCACACGCATGGGATTGCGTTCGAGCCGTTCCTCGCTTTCGTCACTGAGCTGATCGCGGCGCGCCTGAAGAAAGGCAACCAGGGCCACGCGGTAAGCCTCGCGGCTTTCGGTGTCGCCCAGCGTGTTGATCTCGAGCCGGACGTTATCGAGCAAGCCAAGTTCGCCGAGCACATCTGCGCCCATGGCGATGATCTCGATATCCCCGGCGGGCTCGGGCACGCCGAACAGCTCGACACCGATCTGGTGGAACTGGCGATAGCGGCCCTTCTGCGGACGTTCATAGCGGAACATCGGGCCGGCATAGTGGAGCTTGAGCGGAACCTGATCGAGCAGGCCGTTGCTCAGAACGGCACGCGCGACACTGGCCGTGTTCTCGGGTCGCATGGTGACACTTTCACCGCCGCGATCGTCGAACGTGTACATCTCCTTCTGCACGACATCGGTGGCATCGCCCAGGCTGCGCGAGAAGACCGGTGTGACTTCGAGAATGGGTGTTCGGATTTCACCATAGCCGTAACGAGCAGCGACCCTGAGACAGGCCTGCTCGACACGGGCGTGGGCACGGCACGCTTCGGGAAGAAGATCGTGCGTCCCTCGAATAGGTTGCAGTTTGCTCGCCACGATGACCTCGCTTGTACTACTGGGCAGCGTCGGCGTGTTCGGGCGCCTCGACCCTGAGCGCCGCAGCGCGGGCCTCGACGAGATCAACAATGTGTTCAACGATATCGCCCGATGACACCTTGTGATCCGCGCCGCCCGATATGTAGACGAGATGGTTGCCCTTGCCGCCGCCAGTGAGGCCAATATCGGTCATCATGGCCTCGCCCGGACCGTTCACGACACACCCGATGATCGAGACGGTCATCGGCACATCGATATGGGCCAGCCGTTGTTCCAGTTCACCGACCGTCTCGGTCACGTTGAACTGCTGCCTGGCACAAGACGGGCAGGCAATGATGTTCACGCCGCGCTGACGCAGATTGAGCGATTTCAGGATTTCCCAGCCAACCTGGGGTTCCTTGACCGGATCGGTCGCGAGCGAGACCCGAACGGTGTCGCCGATTCCTTCCCACAACAGCATGCCGAGTCCGACCGCCGACTTGACGGTGCCGCCGATCAGACCGCCAGCCTCGGTGATGCCAAGGTGCAGTGGATAGTCACAGGCCGCAGCCAGACCGCGATAGGCGCCGACAGCAAGCGGCACATTCGAGGCTTTCACGCTGATCTTGAAATCGCGGAAATCATTGTCTTCGAGAATACGCGCATGATCGAGCGCGCTTTCGACCATCGCATCGGCCGTTGGCCCGCCGTGCTTTTCCAGCAGGTGTTTTTCCAGCGACCCGGCGTTGACGCCGATCCGCATGGAACAACCATGATCCCTGGCCGCCTTCACGACCTCACTGACGCGTTCGGCCGAGCCGATATTGCCGGGGTTGATCCGCAGGCAGGCGGCACCGGCCTCGGCGGCCTCGATTGCACGGCGATAGTGAAAATGAATGTCTGCGACCAGCGGCACCGGCGATTCATAAACAATGCTCTTCAAGGCAGCGGTCGACTCTTCATCAGGGCACGAAACGCGCACAATGTCGGCGCCGGCCACGGCAAGCGCGCTGACCTGCGCCGACGTCGCGTGAGCGTCGGAAGTCAAAGTGTTGGTCATGGACTGGATCGAGATCGGCGCGTCGCCGCCGACCGCAACATTGCCCACCATTACCTTGCGGCTCTTGCGCCGCGCCGGCCGGTCGCTGTCGGGTGTTGTCATGTTTAGTCGATCCGAAGTTCGGGCGAGAGATAACGCACGCCATCAGGCGGGTAAAGCAAAAGGCCGCTCAAACGACCCATTCAAGCTCTAACGTGACAAGAGCTGGTCAACGCCGAGCGGTACATTGCGTACAACGATGCCCTGTTCGCCCAAGGGCGCAATGAGGTCACCGTCGACACGAATTTCCAGGCCGCCGGCATTGCCGGTATCCAGGGTCACATCGGCACGGTTCGGCACCCGGTAGACATCTCCGGGCAGCAGCACGCGTGTGAGCAGGATGACATTGCTGGGGCCTTCAACCTGAATCCAGGTTTCGGCAAGCGCGCGCACCTCGACCCTGGAGTTGGTGTTGGTGCGGCCATAAACCCGGGGCACATAACCGCTGTCACTGTTGAGCAAGGCTTCGGTTTCGACGAAATCATCATCCCCTGCAACCTCAGACCCGGATGCAGGAACACCACCGGTCTCAACCCCGGCAGCGGCAGCATCTTCCGTCCCGCTGTCGAGCGCATCAGACGCTGCTTCTTCGATCGTGGCAGCGTTTTCTTCAACCGGCTGTGCGTCGTCAGGAACAGCAGCTTCGTCGGCGATGTCAGCCGGTTCGTCGGGCTGTGCCGCCGGTGCAGCATCGTCAGCCGTCGTTTCCACATCGGCGACAGCCGACGCCTCTGGCTCGGCCACCGTTTCCGGCACGGCCGGCTCTACCACGATCGCGCTATCCTCGGTCGTGGTCACCGTCTCGGGCACATCGGTCACCAGATCAAGATCGACCAGCTTGCGTTCGCTCACCACATACCAGATCGCCGCACCGGCAATCGCCAGAACCAGGGCACCGACAATGATCGCCCCGGTCGGCCGACGTGCTTCGGAGGCAGGAACCGGAAAGCTGAGTTGCTGATGGACCAGTACGCCACCGGTTTCGTCCTTGAATCGGCGCACCAGCTCTTCGCCATCAAGATCAAGGAAATCACCATAGGTGCGCAGAAAGCCTGCGACATAGGTCGATCCGGGAAGGTCGCTGAAACGCCCGTCCTCCAGCGCTTCGAGATAGACTGCCCGGATCCGCAGAGTTGCCGAAGCCTCCTTGATCTCAACGCCGCGCGAAAGCCGCGCCTGACGCAGGTCATCGGCAATCTTGCGCTCGACCGTGTCGGCATTGATGTCGCGGAAAGGCGTGACAGCAGAGTCGGTCGCCTCGTTTCCCGTATCGGAAGGAGCCATGGGTGTTCCGTTGTTCGCGTCGCCAAGTGGTCCAGCAACCGGGGCAGGACAATACCATTTGCCCGTACTTGGTCGCAAACGGCGAATTTTCCGATGCAATCGTGGCGAATACATGCCGCGCAAAGTTGTGGAAGTGTTCCCAGCGGTGGCGTCTGGACGGTTAGCTGTGTTGTGCCAGGGAACTCACGGCCTCATGGACCAGAGTGTCGATGATTTCGGCCGTCGGCTGTTCGGCGGTCACCATCCCGACGCTCTGGCCTGCCATCAGCGACCCATGTTCGATATCGCCGTCAACCACGGCGCGACGCAGTGCGCCGGACCAGAAATGCTCGATCTCGAGCTGGGCCGCCTTCACGCCCAGCTCGCCGCTGTCATGGCGCCGGATGACATCGAACTGTTTGTCGAGGAAGTCCCGGCTTGCCTTGTTGGTGATGGCGCGCACGGGAATGACCGGGAACCGCGGGTCAAGCTGCACTGATGGCTGGGCGTCACGCGCGCTGGCCCGGATCAAGGACGCCTTGAAATTCGGATGTGCGACCGATTCCGTGGCACAGACAAACCGTGTACCCAGTTGCACCCCGGCAGCACCCATGCGCAGATAACCGGCGATAGCCTGGCCGCGGCCAATTCCGCCGGCGACAAAGACCGGTGTACCGTCGAGGCAAGGCAGGATTTCCTGGGAGAGAATGCTGGTCGAGACAGGCCCGATATGACCTCCGGCCTCCATGCCCTCGACAATCACGCCGTCGACGCCACTGCGGGCGAGCCGGCGGGCAAAGGCCAGCGTCGGCGCAAAGGCCAACACCCTGGCGCCGGTCGCCTTGATGCGTCCCAGCGATGCCACCGTCGGCAGACCTCCGGCCAGAACGACATGACCTATCCCATAGTCGGCGCAGATATCGATCAGAGCGTCGAGATCAGGATGCATCGAAATCAGGTTGACGCCGAATGGCTTGCCGGTGCGCGCCTTGGTCGCCTCGATTTCTCCCTAAAGCAGATCGGGTGTCATCGCGCCGCA
>JABIUG010000061.1 GCA_018700655.1 Rhodospirillaceae bacterium
AGGGGCGCACCTTGGTCTGATGGTTGAAGCGGCCCATCAGGGTCGACTGGTCGCGCAGGGCACGGGGCCCATGACGCGCGCCGGGGCGGTTGGTCACGGCGCCGTCGAACGGCACACCGATCATGCCGATTTCAACGTCACCCCAGGTCTCGGGGTCTTCCCGCAGGTCCTGACGCATGAAGGTTGCGATGCCGGAATAGCGCGGTTTGTAGACTGCGCCCCAGGCGCGTTTGCGGGCCTCGGGGATGCCGGCGTCGTCATCTTCGCTCATCGTTACCTCATCATGGTCGTTGGAGCGCAACTTAAGCATAATGAGCCCCCGACACATAGGGAGACTTGCCATGGCCGCCGTCGAAACCCTTGAGAACGCTGCACCGGGCTACGCCAGTCATCCGGGTTACCGGATCGATCTCGTGCCCTGCTCCAAGCGGCTTCGCGCAACCCTCGCCGGCGCGACCTTATTCGACACCGAATGCGCCGTCGTGGTCTGCGAGACCCGCCACATCGCGCTCTATTATGTTCCGCGCGTCGACGTCGACATGACGTTGCTCGCCAAAACCGATCACAGCACCTATTGCCCGTTCAAGGGCGACGCCAGCTACTACACGATCGCAAGCGGCGGCGAGCAGGCCGAGAATGCAACCTGGAGCTACGAGAGCCCGTTTGACGAGTTTGCCGAACTGGGCGGCTGGCTGGGGTTCTACTGGGACAAACTCGATCACTGGTTCGAGGAAGACGAAGAGGTCTTCATCCACGCCCGCGACCCCTTCGTGCGCTGCGATATCCTCAATAGCGGGCGCAAGGTCGAGATCATCGCAGGCGGTGAAACCATCGCCAGCACCAGCCGCGCGCGTTTCCTGTTCGAGACCGGCCACCAGCCGCGCTACTACATTCCCCGCGAAGACGTCGCTGCCGAAACCCTGATGCCTTCGGAACTGCGTACCGGCTGCCCCTACAAGGGCACGGCGCATTATCACCACATCAAGGCAGGCGGTGCGGTGATCGAGGACGCGGTGTGGTACTACCCCGAACCGCTTGATGAGGTCGCCCGGATCGGCGACTACCTCTGTTTCTATCCCGAAAAGGTCGACGCTATCCTGGTCGACGGAAAGAAGGTCTGATGAGTCTGGTCGACGAACACGGCAACCCCCATTCCACCACCAGCGACGACGCAATCGGGACCTGGGATCGCGCGGTCGATATCTATCAGACCTACAACGAAGACCCCTATCCCCACGTCGATGCCGCGCTGGAGGCCGATCCCGACTTCGTCATGGGCCACGCCTTCCATGCCGCGGGCATGTTGATGGGAGCCGATGGCAAGAACCGACCCAAAATCGCCGAACGGCTGGAGACCCTGAACCGGCTGGCGCCCCGCGCCAACGATCGCGAGCGTGGCCATATCGCGGCACTCAATGCCTGGCATGAGGGCGACTGGCCCCGGGCACAGGGCTGTTTTGGCCATGTTCTTGCAGCTTATCCGCGCGATGCCTATGGCCTCCACGTCGCTCATTTTCTCGATTTCTTTCAGGGCGACAGCCGCATCACACGCGACCGCATCGCCCGTGTCCTGCCGTTCTGGGACACCACGGTCACGGGCCACAACTTCATCACCGGGCTCTATGCCTTCGCCCTGGAAGAAGACGGCGATTACCCACGCGCCGAGGAACGCGGGCTTTATGCCTGGGACTGCGACAACCGCGATGCCTGGGCGGTCCATGCCCTGGCCCATGTCTATGAGATGGAAGGGCGCATCGAGGATGGCCTCGCCTGGCTGAACGACACCTGGGATCACTGGGCCGATGGTGTCTTTGCCGTCCACAACGCCTGGCACAAGACCCTGTTCCATCTTGAGCAGGGTGAATATGGCGACGCGCTCGACCTCTACGATGCCGTCCTGTTCCGGCCCGGCGACGATTATGTCAGCGAAGTCCATGACTGCGCCGCCCTGCTCTGGCGCCTGACTTTGTTGGGCGTTGACGTCAGTGAACGCTGGCGCGAACAGCTCCCGCTCTGGCAGGCCAGGATCGGTGACGCCACCTTCGCCTTCAACGACATGCACTGCATGATGGCGCTTGCCGCCTGTGGCGACGAGGCCGGCCAGACCGAACTGCTGACCACGCTCGAAAAAACCGCCGAAGGTGAGACGACCAACGCCATGATGACGCGCCATATCGGCCTGCCGGTCTGCCGCGGCATGCAGGCCTGGGCGCAGAAGCGATACGGCGATGCTCTCGAAGCCCTGATGCCGATCCGCTACCACACCCATCTGTTCGGCGGCAGCCACGCCCAGCGCGACGTCATCGGCCTCACCCTGATCGAATCCGCGTTCGCCGCCGGTGACGGTAGCGCAGCGCGCATGTTGGCTGCCGAGCGTGCCGCACGCAGGCCCTCAAGCCCGATCAACCGGCGCTACCTCGAACAAGCCGGCATCTAGAGCAAATCCCGATTTGAGAGAGAGCCCGGTCAGTTGGACGAAGGTGCGGCCGGACTGTCTGGCTTGGGCCTGGGATTTCTGATCTCACGCACCAGCAGGATCAGGAACAGCACGCTCAGGCCGGCTGCAAGCACGGGCATTCCGTCCGGGCCTGCGATTGCCATGGCACCGCCTGACAAGGCAGGCGCGACAAAGGCGCCGAACGCCCACAGGAACATGAAACTCGTGGTGATCCCGACCAGCTCGCCGCCCTTGAACTGTTCGCCCATCATGGCAAGGGCAACCATATAGGTGCTGCCGACCGTCGCACCCATCAGGCCAAGCGCGATCGTGCTCAGGACAGGATCAAGCACGATGAACGGCAAAGCCAGCAACATCAGCAGCGTCACGGCGACACAGCCCGCGATCAGCTTGGTCCGGTCTATCCGGTCGGCCAGCCAGCCGAGCGGAAACTGTCCCAACACACTGCCGAACAGGAAGCTGGTGAGAAGGAACGCAGCCGCGAGCTCGTCGAGGCCCTTGCGTTCGCCATAAACAATCAGCAGCGCCAGGACCGATTCATCGATCAGGCCAAACATGAGACCGGCGACCATCAAGACTGGTGCGACGCGGAAGAAATGGAAAATGCGGGCGCGGTGTTCGCCTTCGATCGCGATATTGGTGCCCCGGCCCAGCATCAGGGGAAGCAGCCCCAGGGTCATCGCGGCGATGCCGATATAGATCGCCAGCCAGCTCTCGGTTCCGACCAAACCGATAACTACGGGACCAAAGGCAAATCCGGCATGCTGGAAGACTCCGGCAACGGCCAGCGTCTTGCCCCGGTTTTTGTCCTCAGCGAGCTGGTTGAGCCAGATATCACCGGCCGTGAAGACCATCTCGGCACAGAAGCCCAGCAGGAAGCGCAAGGGGAACCAGATCCAGACATTGGGGAAGACCGGGATTAACGCCAGGCTGATCGCCATGCCGATAATCCCCATCACGATCACGGGCAACACGCCGAAACGTTTGATCATGCGCGGCGCGAACGGCACCAGGAACAGCACAGCCATCATCTGGACCGCGGCGCTCAGGCCATTCAGCCAGATCGGCACACCCTGGTTCTCGAGCCAGATGCCCAGGAACGGCAGGGTCAGGCCCATCGTCAGCGTCACCGTCACGGTGGCCGCAATACAGGCAATCAGGCCGCGTCTGCGCTGTGCAGATGTCAACACGTGAAGTCCTCCCGGCGCCTGCTCTAGAACAGGGCCCAATCGGGGGCAAGTGAGGCCCCCTCATGCCAGTCATGAGGAATGGTTATCCCAAGCAAGTACCTGAAGGTGGGTCAACGCACAGGTTGATGCCTGAGAGCGCCTGACGCAGGCTAGCGACTCATCGTGGGGGAGCCGTGATGCGTAAGAGAAGCCTTGCAGGATATGCTGACCAGATTTCCGTGCGTCCCGGCGACGACATCCGGTTCATGGTGAGTTGCGACGAAGGCCCCGAGACCTTCCATGCCTCGATCGTGCGCCTGCTCTCTGGCGATGACGGGCCGGGCGGGCCCGGCTATCGCGACACGACGCTCGATCTCGCGGCCAACGGCAGCTATCCGGCCCGTGCCCAGCGCACCTTCCCCGGCTCCTACGGCATCGTGGCGCACGACCCGGCCTTTGAAGGGCTGGAGAGTTTCACGCTGCAGATCCTGTTCTGGCCGACCACGCCGGAACAGAAGTGGAAATCGATTGTCTCGAAGTTTGATGAATCGAGCGAACACGGCTGGGGCCTCTTCACCAATGGCGACGGCCATGCCTGCTTCTTTGTCGGCGACGGAAACGATCACGCCACCGCCCATGTCGTTGCGCCCGAGCCCCTGATCGCACGCCAATGGTATCTGCTGGCCGGAAGTTACGATGCCGCCACGAACGAGTTGAAGATCGTCCAGCACATGGTGCATCCCAAGGCGACGATCCCGGCGCGCTGTGAGGCCACCAAGAGCGCCGGAGGCGTGGGTTCGCCGCACAACCACGCCGCCGCCTTCATGGCCGGCGCCTACAACCATCGCGACGCGGTGACACCCTGGTTTGCCGGCGGTCATGTCAACGGCAAGCTGGAACGCCCGGTTTTGAGTCACGGGTTGCTCGGCGACGATGAAGTCAGCGCCCTTTGCGCTGGACCGGTGCCGGGTTCCCTGAAGGATCAAGTCGTGATCGCGTGGGACTTCTCGGTCGATATCTCCACCGACCGGCTGGCCGACATTTCCGGCAACGGCCTCGATGGCGAGGCGATCAACCTGCCGATCCGGGCCAAGACCGGCCACAACTGGGACACGACCCAGCACCGCTGGACCGACGCATCCGAACAATGGGGCGCGCTCTATGTCGTAGAAGACGCGCTCTACGACTGCTGTTGGGAGCCCGATGTCGAGGTCACCATCCCTGCAGGTACGCGCAGCGGACTCTACGCCGCAAAGCTCGAGCGCGAGGGAAGCGAAGCGGCCTTTGTGCCTTTCGTCGTGCGCCCGCCCGAGGGCGAGACTTCGGCCCGGCTCTGTGTCGTCATGCCCGACGCCAGCTACCTCGCCTATGCCAACATCGAAGAGGGGTTCGAGGCCAGTTACGACGATCAGTTCAACCGTGTCGCAAGGCTCGGGCCCGACGATTTCTACCAGAATGAACATCCCGAGTTCGGCGTCTCGATGTATGGCTTCCACGCCGATGATTCAGGGCCCCACTACAGTTCGCGCCTGCGCCCGGTCGCCAACTTCTCGCCGACACACGGCTCGCTCTGGCAGCTTTCAGCCGACATGCACCTGATAGCCTGGCTCGAACACGAAGGCATCGCCTATGACATGATCTGCGACGAGGACATCGACCGCGAGGGCGTCAATCTGCTCAAGCGCTGGTCCTGCGTCATGACCATGAGCCATCCCGAATACACCTCGACCCGGATGCTGGATGGCTACCAGGCCTTCACCGAAAACGGTGGGCGCCTGATGTATATGGGCGGCAACGGATTCTATTGGCGCGTCGCCTATCGCGACGACAAACCCGGCGTGATCGAGATGCGCCGGGCCGAAGACGGCTCGCGCTCATGGATCACCGAACCGGGCGAATACTATATGAGCTTCACCGGCGAGATGGGCGGCCTGTGGTGGCATGCAGGGCGCGCACCCAACTTCCTTGTCGGCAACGGTTTCATTGCACAGGGCTTTGACGCTTCGAGCCCCTATAAACGCACACCGGAAAGCCATGACCCCCGTGCCGCCTGGATGTTCGAGGGGATCGAAGGCGAGCTCGTCGGCGATTTCGGCCTGCTGGGAAACGGCGCGGCGGGCTGGGAACTCGACTGCGCCAACACCGAACGCGGCACCCCGCCCCACGCGATTGTCGTGGCCAGTTCGTTCGATCACTCCGACACGGTCCTGCTGGTCAACGAAGAGATCGGCCACATGCATCCGCGCATCTTCGGCCAGATCAACGACCGGATTCGCGCCGACATGATGTTCTTCGAGACGCCCAGGGGCGGCGCCGTCTTTTCGACCGGCTCGATTGCCTATGTCTCGTCACTGCCCTGCATGAACTTCGACAACAACATCGCGACGCTGACCGGCAACGTGATCCGCCGGTTCTGCGACCCCGAACCGTTCGCTGGATAAGGACTCGTGAGCGAGCACCGCATGCAGTGGTATCAGTCCGAACTGATCGACCAGATCATTGAGGGTTCCAAGACCGCGACGGTGCGCCCGATTGCCTGGAGCGAAGGGCTTGATGCCTTCAACACCGCGCTCCACTGCGGCGCGACCTACACGGTTTATGATCGTGCCGAGACGCCACGTTGCCGTGTCCGCATCACCGGGATCGAGCTGGCCCGCTGGGATGCTATCCCTGAATTGCTCTGGCGACGCGACCCTGCCGTCAACGGCGAAGTCGGTCTGGAAGCTTTCCGCGCTGATCACTGGGACTATTTCGACCAGCCCGATGATGCTTACGAGTTCCTCGCGCTCTATTTCGATCACATCGACGCCTGAAACGGTATGACGAAGCTCGATTTCTTTCTCGACTGGGAACCCAACTGCCAGTTCGCCGGGCTGATCTGGGCGCGCGAGAAAGGACTGTTCGCGCAGGCCGGCCTCGACGTCAGGCTAATTCCGCCGCATGAGAATCCAGACACGCCCACTCTTGATCTCGTGCTCGGTGGCGGGCTGTGCGCAGGCGTCATGGAAGACAACCTGATCGTGCGTGCCGCCGCGGCCGGCAAAAGCGTACGCGCGATCGGGGCGACCATGCAGGACTCGCCCATCATGCTGATCACCGCACCCGATAGCGGCATCGGCGAACTTGGCGACCTGCCGGGCCGCAGAATCGCCATGCACCGTGACGGCATTCACCTGCTCGAAACCGTTCTGGCCCTGCACGGTATCGAAGCCGGCAGCATCGAAACCACCGTGGCCGGCTGGAACCTTGATCAGTTGATCGACGGCACGTTTGATGCCGTTCAGGGCTACACCACGACCGAACCCCACACCCGGGCCCGGCGCGGTTTTGCCACCCACCTCATCCCGCTGCGCCACCATGATCTTCACCCTTGGGCCCAGATGATGTTCACGAGCGATGCCGTCATCGCCGAGCACCCCGACGCACTCGGGCGTTTCGTGTCGGCCTGCAAACAAGGTTGGCGTCAGGCCATGGCGGAACCAGGGGAAACCGCAGAGATGGTTGCCGCTTGCTCTAACGAGCACGATGATCCCTGCGAGAACCGCCACATCCTCGATCTCATGCTGCCATTGATCGCCGGGGAGCGCGGTCTCGACCACTGCGTCACGACCGACCCCGACCGCTGGCGACGCAACCTCGCGACCTATGTTCACTTTGGCATGATCGAGCGTGAGATCAGCTACGACGCGGTCGTCTGCGACCGATTCATGTGAGGGCCCTCACCCTCCCACGGTCTACGACCGCGGGTCCCTCACTCTCCCGCAAGCGGTAGAGCGGCTTTCTTTGTTGGTTCCCTCAGTCGCCGGGCGCGTGCTCCGCACGCTTGGCTCTCGCGCCTTTGGCGCGCCGTCGCGGTCGCTCCGGTCGGCGGCCGCTTCGCTCTCGCCGCCGAACGAAGTAGCTGGAGCCTGAGCTGGCCTCAATCCAGGTTTGCACAGTCATCTTAGCGGCGAGCAACTGCGAGCCCGCGCCAACGGCGCGTGAGCCAAGTGAGCGGAGCGAACGCCGGCGCTTGAGGCTAGAGAAACAAAAACGGAGCACGCGCCCGGCGACTGAGGGAACAAACGAACTTCACTGCCCGATCAGGCTGCCGTGGAGGATCATCCGATAGACTGGCGTGCCTTCCCAGGCGATCGTTTCTTCACCGCTGAAACGGGCGAGATCGCTCGTCACGGTGTTGCTGTAGCTGTAGTGCCCGCTTGTGTAGCGGGCCGGTCCGCGCATCAGGTGTTCGGGGTCGGGCTGGCCCAGGACCTCGCGCTGGAAGTCATAGATTTCCGCCATCGGCCGCTGGTCCGACAGAACCTCGGCGATGTAGTTCTTCATCCAGATGACCTTGCCGTCGCGCCAGACGATCTCGTGACCGCCATAGGGGTTTTGCCCGGCATAACGGTCGCGATAACGCCATGGGCCCTGATCAAACAACATCTGCTGCGTGCCGTCCCCGACATCCGTGCCATCGGGAATCGCATAGGTCTCGCGTCGCGCGACCACGAGAAATTCGATCAGGTCCTTCATGTTGCTGTCTCCCGCGCCAGTGCCGCAGCCTGCTCGCAGGTTCCCCACCAGACATCATCAAACGAGCGCATGTGGCCCAGCAGCCGTTCGAGCATGATGAGGCGGCCAGGACGGCCCATCAGATTGGGATGGAAGGTGGTCTGGAACAGACCACCGTAACGCCGCATACCGTCGAACTCCTCGCGCCAGATCGTCTCGGCATGTTCGGCCGGGACCAGTGCGACATCACCGCCCCAGTAAATCGACGAACCAAAAAGCGCCCAGTCGTCGAGCACCATAGAGATAGGCAGTTCGATCAGCGACCCCGCCCGTGTCTCGATCAGATGCGGGCGGTCGTATTCCATCAGGCTGGCATCATAGGTCATGCCCATCGAAACCATCAGTTCCAGGGTATGGGCCTTCACGCCCCAGGCAGGTGCGCTCCAGCCACGCGGTGCCTCTCCGGTCAGCCGCTCGAGGATGGCCGAGGCATGCTCGAACACGGCGCGTTCATCCCCGTCATCCATGCCGAAGACATTTTCGTGCATGTAACCGTGATGAGCGACTTCGTGGCCATCTTTCAGGATCGCTTCGATCGTCGCGGGGTGGCGCTCGGCGACATGGGCCGGCACAAAAAACGTCGCAGGGATTTCGAGCTCGCGATGGAGCGCCAGAATGCGCGGCATCGCCGTCGTCACGCCATAGGCCGCTTCGGAGATCGCCGCGACGTGGCGAACGGCGTTCATGTCCGAAGCCATCGGGCCTGCCTCACCGTCGACATGCCAGGCAAAGGTCACACCACAGGATGCACCCCCGGGCCAGGCGAAACCCGGAAAGGGGCGAAAGGCAAGATCGGGATAGGCGGGTGGTGAAAGGTCAACCATGTCCCGTTTCTATAGCAGACCGGGATGATGGGACAAGTCGGCGACTCCACGGTGCCACCCACGCGAAACCTGCGCTAACCTTGCGTCCAGTCACGATAAGAACAGGACGGTTTCATGAAAGACGCTTTGAAATTGCTGGCTACCGCGTTGACGTTGGTCTGTTTTGTTGCGCCTGCGGCATCGGAAGAGGGCCCAACTGCGGATTCGCCGGTGATCGATTCCGGGCACAGCCAGGCCGAGCTTTTCGAGCTGGTCTACATCTATGCCTTCGGCGGGCCGTTTTCGAGCCGGGCCATGACCTGTGCCGCGATCGGGCCGACCGACGCGATCGGCAACCTCGACGCCGCCGTGGTCGACGAACTCAACACCATGGTCCCGGCCGAAGGTGCCGATTGGGAAGGTTTCGTGCCGTTCAACCGTTGCGCCGAGATTGAAGCCAACCAGGGCAAGATCGACGGCGTCAGGGTCGGTTTCACCAGCATGATCAACACCGGAGCGCCCGAGATCGATACCGGCCACGACGACCTGGTCCACATGTTCCTTCTCAAACGTTACTGCGGCCCCGGCTGCGGCGGCCACGACTGGATGACGGTCTACAAGGTGCGCGATGGTTACGTCCTGATCTGGGGCACACCGCGCTTCGACCCCAGCGGCGACCTCTACTACGAAGCGGTGGACTAGGCTCCGTTGATGGAAGCATTCCCCTTCATCGATGTTTCCGGACCGCCCGACGAACGTGGTCTGCAGTATGGCCGCCAGGCACGCGACCGGATTCAGCGCAGCGTTGAGCTCTATGGCGGCCGCATCGAGCGCCTGGGCCTTGGCCGTGACGATCTCGCCCGCCTTGTCGCAGCAAAGGAGGCGGCCTGCGCCCATTTCGGCGCGCATCATGTCGAGGAGATGCGCGGCATCGCCAGAGGTGCCGATGTCGCGTTCGAGGACATCGCGCTGATCAATGCCCGCACCGAGATCGTCGCCCAGGCACGCCTGGAAGCCGGTCTGCGCGATGAAGAACCCGACGGCTGCACTGGTGTCATTGTCCAGCCGGAACGAAGCGCCAGCGGAAAGCTGATCCACGCCCAGAACTGGGACTGGCTCAGCGCCTGTGCCGATACCGCCGTGGTTGTGCGCGTGACCCCTGAATCCGGCGTGCGGTTCCTGACCTTCACCGAGGCGGGCGGCGTTGCCCGCAGCGGCCTCAACGAAGCCGGCATCGCGATCACCGCGAACTATCTTGAATGCGAGCGCGATTACCGCCAACCCGGCATCCCCCTGCCCTTCATCCGCCGCGCCGTGCTGGAACAGGAGCACGTCGCCCTTGCCATGAAGGCCATCGCGACAACGCCCAAGGCCTGCTCGAACAACATGATGGTCAGCCATCGCGACGGCTGGGCGATCGACTTCGAATGCGCGCCCGACGAAGCCTTTCATATGTTGCCCACAGACGGCCTGCTGATCCACGCCAACCACTGGGTCGGCCCGGTCGCGCGCACCAGGGTGACCGAAACCGGCATCGCCGACTCACCCGACAGCCTCTACCGCGACTGGCGCGTGCTGCAGCATCTCAAAGACAACCGCGCGATCACGCCCGACGACGTCAAGACAGCCCTGTTCGACGACTTCCAGACACCCCACGCAGTCTGCCGCCCCCACCGCAAGGGCCGTGACGCCGACGACTACGCCACCGTCGCCATGATCGTGATGGACCCCGCCGAAGGAGCCATCGATATCGCCCCGTTGCCCGCCAGCAACCGTGTCGTCACGCGTTATGCACTCGATGCCGACCCTGTGGAGTTGGCGGCGTAACGCAAGCATTGGATTGCCGCGAGCATCGCGCAAGCCCATATACAATCCATGAGAGTGCAATCAGTCATCATGGTGATGACGGTATTTTTGCTGTCCACTTCGGCTTTCGCCGACACAGCCATGATCGAATCCGTGGATTGTGAAGCGCAATCCCAACGCCTGATCTGCCGGGTCACACATCAGCTCGAACAGGATTTCGAGGCCTATAGAGAAACCCCGATGTCCGATCTGATCGGGCTTGGTCACCGAGCGGGGCCGCTGTTCCTTGGCGTTCGACTGGACGCAGCCGATGGCAATCTACACGACGCACTGGAGGCGGCGGCCGGCTATCGCGCCGCCCGACCGCAGGACGTCAGCACCGGCGGAGATCTGCTGCCTCACAGCGCCTTGGCTTCCTCGCAGAGGTCGAATGGGCAACCACGCGCGATCCTTTCGTGTTCGAGACGACCACCGATCTGGAAACGCAGAACGCTTTCAACCCCGAATTGGCAGGCCACTGGTCACCCCTCGTCGTCGCCAGGGCATATGCCTCTGCGGGCGAAGAACACCTGACTCTCGAACTCCTCCGCCGCGCTGCATCGCAAGGCGCGCCGGGCGCTTTCCGCATCATGGGCGAACTCGGGTTCATCGATGAGGCACTCGGCATTGCAGATGCTTCCGAGCCCGACCTGATCGACTACATGAGATTCGACCTCGCTGAAGGCGTTGCCATGACTGGTAACGTCGCCATGGTCGAGGAAGTCATTGCCAAACTCGACTGGGCTTTGTCACCACTGGGGCATCTTGCCCTGGCCGAGGCCTACCGGCAGGCCGGAAACAGCGAGGCCGCGCGGCAAATGCTCGACAACATGCCCGAAACGCTCGACGGACTTCCGGGCTCTGGCTGGCATTCGATCATCTTGATGCGAAAGGCCCGTGGTTACGCGGTCCTTGGCGACATCGAAACCACCATGGCGATCATGGAAGAGGTCACGAATCATGGCGAGCAGCCAAACCACTGGACCAGCATCACGCCCTTCATCGCATGTTACGACTTTGAACTGGCGCTAGAGCTCCTTCGCAAATCAGAGCTGCGTTTCGCCTATGGTGACAACACGCCGCTGATGGATGCCGAACTGATCGAAGTTCTCGTGGCCGCTTCGGCGTCCGGTCACGGCGAAGCGGCGTATGCCTATGTCGGCAACAACCCGAATCTGCTGGACCGCACCATTGGCCTGATGGCCATCACGATCGGCCTGCTCCAGGATTTCCACACACCCGACGACACGGTCCCCTGTTCCACACTGCCGCTGGCCGTCTGGACGAAACCCGCTTCAAGCCAGACTCGCACGGCTCTTTCTCCCTGACCTTTTCGTAAGGCGCGGCAAAGGCGAGCCAGAGACGGCTACGAAGGTCTTCAGGCGTTTGCGGGCAGGCTTGGCGAGTTCCTCGGCTATTCCGCAGTCGCTTGAGTCCTTTACTAGTTGTGGCCGCAGGACCAAACTCGCGATACGCGTGCAGCACCCTTGATCGCCATCCTTGCCTTTGTTTCCACCGTCGATCCAGCGTCGGCGGACGAAGTGACGGACTCGCTCGAAGTGATGGAGCATGACTGTGAGACGCTGCCGGAAAACCTCTTATGTGAGTACTTTCCTAGGATATTTCCTGAGATTAGAGAAGCCGTGGAAGACGAGGACAGGTGGGTCGAGGATGTCGTTCCTCGCATGTTGGTTGCACTTGGTGGTTTGGCCGGCGCGTTCGACGTGGCCGATGCATACGGCAGATGGCCCAGCGACACCCTGGAACTGGGTTCGAATTACACGAGACCAATTGTCACCGATCCCATTTTTCCTATCTACGGCGAGACACCCGGCGTCGCGGAGTCGGAATACCTGGAGACGTGGGCCCAGGTTGTGCTGGCCCGATCGCTGGCAGAATCCGGCGAACGGGAGAAAGCACGCGAGATTTTCGGACGACTTCACGGCTCGCTCCTACCGATCAGGACATCCCATAGACGCTGGGTTGAGCGGTTCTTCTTCGCGCAATGGTCCGCCGCCGGTTTCGAAGACGATGCCGTTGCGCTTCTGGCCTTGATGACAGCAGGGGAAGCAGGGTGGGCACGGACCGGGATCGCAGAAGGCCTCGCCTTTCGCGGCGACATTGATGCGTGTCTGCCCACATTGCGTTGTTGCCCGGTGACCTGCCCGTTGTGGGCACGATGATCCTGGCCGAAGCCTACCGGCGCAATGGAAACACCGACAAGGCCCACAGCCTCCTCATTGAAGCCCAAGACACACTTTCGACACTCCCCGGGAGAATGCACAGCAATGTCATTCTTGAACGGCTGGCCATAGGCTTTGCTATCCTCGGTGATGCCGATGCTGCACGAGAGGTGCTTGGAGAATTTGGCGCGATCGCGTTCGAACGCCAACGGGCCTGGTATCGCGTCGCGCCGCTCCTGGCCTGTCACGGACTGCTCGACGCTCTAGAGGCCGTCGATCAGAGTGGTGCGACAACTCCGGGGTACCCGGGAAAGTCTGCGATGATTACGAACGTCCTCATCGCCGCAGCCGCGTCAGGCCAAGCCGACGAAGCCTACACGTTCGCATCCGGTGCAGACTCCTACGACCGTTCCATATGGTTGGTCGCCGTACTGATTGGCCTCATTCAGGCCGAGCAGCCGGCCGACAGCACTACACCCTGCCCGACCCTCAACACCCTGCCCAAATGACCCGACCTGGTCTTGCGCACCGCGCGCTGTGATGCCAAGCATTCGGCCATGGAAGGGTTTATCGCCAGGAAGGACATCTGCTCGTTCACCGAGATGCGCGAGCTCTCCGTGCGCTCGGATGCCAAGGGTCTGGTGCAGCTTGGCAGCCATGTCGGGGCGATCGTCGCGATGGGCGTTGTGGTCTGGGCGGTCTCGGGCACCTGGTGGCTGATGATCCCGGCACAGGTCGTGATGGGCGTGCTCATCACCTTCCTGTTCACCGGCCTGCATGAGACCGTGCACTGGACGCCGTTCAGGACGAAATGGATCAACGATGTCGTCGGCACCCTGCTGGGTTTCATCGTCTTCCTGCCGTTCCAGTGGTTCCGCCACTTTCACTTTGAACACCACCGCCAGACCAACCTGGAAGGCCGCGACCCGGAACTGGGCGAGCCCAAGCCGGGATCGAGGCTGGCGTTCCTGTTTTACCTGACCGGGCTGAAGTCGTTCTGGTTTTCGGCCCTGCGCACCCTGCTGCTTCATGCAGCGGGCAGGCTGGATGATGGCTTCATCCCCGATGAGGCGGCCCGCCGGCGTTGTGTGTGTCAGGCGCGGTGTTATCTCGCCGGTTATGGGCTGATCGCAGCCATCGCAATCTGGGCCGGGAGCCTTGCGCCGCTGACTTACTGGATCGTGCCGATGGCACTTTCGGCCTGGTCGCTGCGGCTTTACCTGCTGGCCGAACACACGCTGCTGCCCCATACCGAGGACATGCTGGAGAACACCCGCACGATGCGGACCAACGCCGTGGTGCGCTGGTTTGCCTGGCAGATGCCCTATCATGTCGAACACCACGTCTTCCCGGCGATCCCGTTCCATGCATTGGCCGCCACCTTCGAGAAGATCACGCCGCGTCACCAGCCCCTGATCGGTGGCTACACCGCCTTTTTCCGCGAGTACTGGGCCGCCGTGAAGTAGGCAGGACTCTTCATGTTTGTATAGCCTCAGACGCCGGCACTCGCTCCGCTCGTTTGGCTTACGCGCCGTTGGCGCAGGCTCGCAGTCGCTCGCCGTCGGCCCATTTTGGGGCCTCCCGCCCTCACCACCAGCGGATGATGGATCGCCCCATCAAGTGCGGCGACAACGTGGTTTGATTGGGTCGGTGACAAGCCGGTTGGTTCCGTGAGAGGCTCGCGCCGATCTTGAGGGGAGACTGCGATGGCGTTCCGGGTGCTGACCGCACAGTTCATGCACGAGACCAACACGTTTGCGACGGTCAAGACCGATATCGCGACGTTTGAGCGCATGATCTGCTGCCGCGGCGCCGAAGAGGTCATCGACCATCTGGCCGGGACCAATACCGAGACGGGTGGCTATATCGACGCGGCGCAGGAACACGGCTGGGAGCTGGTCCACACCATTGCCGCGGCTGCCAACCCGCTGGGTCTGGTGACCGATGACGCATTTGAGCACTTCACCGGGCTGATCCTGGATGGCCTTACCGAGGCGGGCGAGGTCGACGGTGTCGCCCTGGCACTGCACGGCGCGATGGTGAGCGAAAGCCATGAGGATGCCGAGACCGAGCTGGTGCGACGCATCCGCGCGATCACCGGACCCGATATGCCGATCTGCTGCACCTTTGATCTCCACGCCAATGTCGGGCCGGGTTTCGTCGACATGGTCCAGATCGTCTGCAGCTACCTCACCTACCCCCATATCGACATGCGCGAACGCGCCAGAAAAGCCGGTGACCTGTTGCAGCGTGCCATGGCGGGCGAGATCGCCCCGAAACTGAGTTATGCCCGCCGACCCATGGTCCAGGGCGCCGATGGCGGCCGCACCGACGTCGGGCCGATGATCGGTCTGCGCCAGCGGGCCGACGCCTTCATGGCGGCCGCCCCGCGGGTGCTCGACATCTCGATCAATGCCGGGTTCAACCAGTCCGATATCTTCGATGTCGGGCCCAGCGTGATCGTCACGTCGGATGGTGATGATCCGGCCTTCAGCGCAATCGCCGAAACACTGATGGACGAGATCTGGGAAACCCGTGGGGTGGTCAACAACCGCTATCTCAAGGTCGGTGAAGCTGCAGAGGTCGCGCGCAGCTTCAACCATCGCGACAAACCCCTGGTGATTGCCGATTATGCCGACAATCCCGGTGCTGGCGCCTATGGCGACGCCACCAACCTGCTGGCTGCGATGCTCGATGCCGGCGTGACCGACGCCTGTTTCGGCGCCATGTACGACCCCGCCGCCGCCGCCGACCTCACCACCGCCGGGCCCGGCGCGCGTGTCACGCTCCATATCGGCGGCAAGACCGACCCCGCCTTCGGTGGACCGCCGCTGTTGCTGACCGGCGATGTCGTTGCCTTGAGCGACGGCACCTTCACCTGCGACGGACCGATGACGGCTGGCGTGACCAAGAGCTTTGGCCCGACCGCCGTGTTCCGGGTCGGCGGGGTCGATATCCTGGTCGTCTCCAACCTGATGCAGATCATCGACCTGCAGCAGTTCCTGGCCAACGGCATCGACCCGCGCACCAAGAAGACAGTCGCGCTGAAGTCGATGCAGCATTTCCGTGCGACCTATGAACCCCTGGCCGAGAAGGTCATCGTCTGTGATTCCGGCGCTCTTGCGACGCCCGATTTCACGCGCTTCGAGTTCAAGAATGTGCGCCGGCCGCTCTACCCCTTCGACCCTGACGAGGCGTTTGTGGCCGCCCATGACTGAACGCTTTGTCCTGTCACGCGAGACCCTGGCCTCGGGCGAATTGTCGCCTCATATGCAGGCTGCCCAGGATTCCGGCCTGGTGCAGTTGTTGAGCGACGAGGAACGCGAGGCGACCCGGCACGCCATGCTCGAGAAACATCCGACCGACCAGGACATTTATGTCTTCGGCTTCGGCTCGCTGATGTGGAACCCGGCCTGTGAGGTCGCCGCGTTTCTGCCCGCCCTGGTGCGGGGCTGGCATCGCGGCTTTAACTTGTGGACCCATCTGGGCCGTGGCACGGCCGAGTTTCCCGGCCTGACCCTGGGCCTGGAACGGGGCGGCTCATGCAAGGGCATGGCGTTGCGCATCGAGGCCGACAAGATCGACAGCGAAACCGATATGATCTGGCGGCGCGAAATGATCGCGGGCGCCTACATCCCGATCTGGGTCGAGGCCGATCTGGGTGACCGCCGCGTCCCGGCCATCAGCTTTGCCATCAACACGAACTATTTCCGTTACGGCCACAAGGTGCCGTTCGAGGTCCAGGCCTACCACATCGGCTGCGCCGACGGGCCGCTGGGTCCCTGCATCGAATACCTCGAGAAAACAGTCGAAGTGCTCGACCGGATCGGGCGCAAGCGCGGGCCGATGCACGACCTGCTTCATGCCGCACGCGAGGAACAGGTCCGCCACGGTGCTGGCGGCAAGGCTTGAACACGCCTGCGCACCAGCACGACAAGCCGCTTCTGGCGATTGCCCTGATCGTCGTTGCGGTTGGCATCTGGGCGACCCACGATGCCGCGGCCAAATGGTACGCCGCGACCTATCCGGTCTTTGTCATCCTGTTCTGGCGCAGCCTGTTTGGCACGCTCCCGGTCTTTGCCCTGGCCAGTCGCCAGGGCGGGCTGCAGAGGATGTCACTGCGCCTGCACCTGCTCTGCATCCTGCGCGGAACATTCGGTTTCTGCGCCTTCAGCAGCTTCGTCTTTGCCCTGCCGATGATGCCGCTGGCCGATGCCATCGCGGTCGGCATGTCCGCGCCGATCTTCATCACAGCCGCGTCGGCCTTTGTTCTGAAGGAGCATGTCGGACCGCATCGCTGGGGCGCCGTTCTGGTCGGGTTCGCGGCCGTGTTGTTTATCGTCCGTCCGGGCGGTTCGATCCCGTGGGAAGGTGCGGCCCTGCTGCTCTTCAGCAACACCATGTTCACCACCAGCATGTTGATGACACGCCGTCTCGGACGTGTCCTCACGACCGCGTCACTCTCGATCTACACTGCACTGGCCTTTGCCGTGCTGAGCGCAATCGCCGTCATATTCGTGTGGGTCACGCCCAGCTGGGAAGATTGGCTGGTGCTGGTGCTGGTCGGCCTGATGGCCGGCGTGGCGCAATACGCCATGACAGCTGCCTTTCGCATCGCACCCTCGTCCACACTGGCGCCCTTTGAATACACCGGCGTCGTCTGGGCCGTCGTTCTCGGCTTCGTGATCTGGGGCGAATGGCCCAGCCGCGATGTCTGGATCGGTGCAACCGTGATCGTGTTTTCGGGCCTCTACATCGTGTATCGCGAACGGTTGGCGGCGCAGCGACGGCGGACGGCAGCGGCTTGAAACTCCCTGGCGGCGCCATACCGGGCATCCTGTGCATGCTGATCGCCGTCGGCCTGTGGACCGGCCACGATGCCGCCAGCAAGTGGCTGGCGACGAGCTATCCCGTTCTGGTCGTGCTGTTCTGGCGCAATGTCTTTGCCCTGGTGCCGGCCGGGCTCCTGGTGATGAAGGCCGGCCGCCTGCAACGCCTTCCCTTGCGCCTGCGTTTGTTGTGCTGGCTGCGTGGCGTTGGCGGGGCCTTTGCCTATGGCACCTATGTCTTTGCCCTGCCCCTGATGCCACTGGCCGATGCCATCGCGGTCGGGCTGGTCGCGCCAATCCTGATCATCGCGCTGTCGGGCTGGCTGCTGAAGGAACGGCTGCACTGGAGCTGCTGGATCGCCGTGCTGGTTGGCCTTGGCGCAACACTCTTCATCGTGCGCCCCGGTGGAGATATACCCTTGTTGGGTGCTGTCCTTCTGCTCGGCGGTTCGACGCTTTATGCGTTCCTGATGGTGCTGACACGCCATATCGGCCCGTCGGTCGAGGGCGCCACACTCAACTGGCACACAAGCTGTGCGACCCTCGCAATCATGACACTGGGCATCCCGATCGTCTTTGTCTGGCCGCCCCTGGATGACCTGCCGATTTTCATGCTGGTCGGCCTGATCACCGGCGTCGCCAACTTTTTCATGATCCAGGCGTTCCGCCTGGCGCCGGCGCCGACCGTGGCCCCGTTTGAATACAGCGCCATCCTCTGGGCCATCCTCTTTGGCGTGCTGATCTGGGGCGAAGTGCCGAGCTGGAGCGTAATCGGCGGCGCCAGCGTCCTGATCACCTGCGGCCTCTTCATCATGCGCCGGGAAGGCAGAGAAAAGGTCACCGCTTGATCGAGCGTTTGATCGCTACCCCGCCCGGGGCGATGATCGACGAGAGAACCGGAGGATGGAGACATGGCGACACGCTCAGCCAAACGACGCATCTCGCCTGAGGATATCGCCGCGACTGAAAAGCTGATGTCGGTCAGCTACCGCAAGGCCGAACGCAACCAACTCGCAGGCACACTGAACCTGCAGGTCGATCGCGACATAGCGCGACGCAAGGTCGAACTGGGCAATGCGCTTAATCCGGCCTGCCAGTTCGAACCGTGCCTGCCCGGCACCGTTCTGCCAACGCACGAGCAGTTCCGGTTGTCGCGGGCAAGCACGCGGAGGCTCCCCGACAACGACACCGATATCGCCTTTGCTTCGCTCGCGGAACTGGGCGCCTGGCTCCGCAAGGGTGTGCTCACGAGCGCGAGGCTGACCGGGATCTACCTGTCACGTCTGAAGAAATATGACGGCAAGCTCGAAGCGGTCGTGACCCTGACCGAAAAGCTCGCCATGAAACAGGCCCGTCGCGCAGACAGGGAGCTGCGCGCAGGCAAGGTGCGCGGCCCGCTCCACGGCATCCCCTGGGGCGCCAAGGACCTTCTCGACACCAAGGGCATCACCACCACCTGGGGTGCCGGGCCCTATGCCGACCGTGTGCCCAAGACAGATGCCAAAGCCGTCACCCTCCTGGAAGAGGCCGGTGCCGTGCTCATCGCCAAACTGTCGCTGGGCGCGCTCGCCTTCGGTGAAGTCTGGCATGACGGCAAGACACGCAATCCGTGGAACCTGAACGAAGGTTCGTCGGGGTCCAGCGCCGGATCGGGAGCAACCGTGGCGGCAGGCTGTGTCGGCTTTGCGATCGGTTCGGAAACGCTGGGTTCGATCATCAGCCCGGCCGACCGATGCGGCACCGTGGGCCTGCGCCCGACCTTCGGACGAGTGCCGCGCACCGGGGCGATGGCCCTTTGCTGGTCGCTCGACAAGCTGGGCCCGCTGACCCGCACGGCCGAAGACGCTGCCATGGTGCTCCATGCACTCGACCGTTTCGACGCCGCCGACCCCGGCTCGCGCGACGTGCCGCTCGATTTTGATGCCCGCGAGGATGTCACCGGCATGGTCGTTGGTTACGACCCGGCATGGCTGGCGTCACAAGCCGATCAGGATGCGCTGAAGGCCCTGAAGCGGGTCGGTTGCCGGCTGAAGAAGATCACCCTGCCGGATCTGCCCTATGATTCGCTGGAAACAATTCTGTTTGTCGAAGCAGCTGCCGCTTTTGAAGAGCTCACCCTGTCGGGTCGCGACCGCGAACTTCCCGAACAGCTCGATCATTCCTGGCCCAACGAATTTCGTCAGGCCCGCCTGATCTCGGCGGTCGAACTGATCCAGGCCGACCGGCTGCGCCGCCGGGTGATGGATGCC
>JABIUG010000062.1 GCA_018700655.1 Rhodospirillaceae bacterium
CCGATCCCCCCGCATGGCTGATCGCAGCCAACCGTGCGAACCAGGCCTCGGGATCTTCACACAGGTCGTCATAGCCGATCCGCAACCAGGCCAGATCGCTTGTTCGAAGCCAGTCGCGCATCGCCCGGTTCTGGCGCGCCCAGCGCCACAGGTAGACCAGCGTGTCGGGCAGGACTCGCATCAGCCGTGCGCGCAAAGGCTGGCGTGCGATCGCTTCGGACCACAGGCGGTCCTGGTCCATCGAGGCCATGCGCCCCAGGGTGCTCTCCAGATAGGAACGCACATCCTTGACCAGATGAACCACGCTGAGCCGGTCATTCAGGACCGGGGTGATGGCGCGCAGAGTGTCGAGCGGTTTGGAGCCGTCGACGATGACCGCTGCCTCACCCAGAACAGGTTCAAGCAAACGGTCGATCAGACGGTAGCGATCCGCGAGGCCGAGCGGGGTCAGTGTATCTGTCGCTGCGGCGATCGGGCTCCAGACCGGACATTTGTTGATGGCTGCGCCACAACTGCAGACACGGCCATCAAAGCCGCCGGGTCGCGTCAGGAGCGCCAGGGTGCGATCGATCTCGCCCAGGGCGACAAAACCTGGTTGCAGGCCGAGATTGTAACTCAGTGGCGTCGAGCCGCTGCGTTCGAGAGAGACGATGTAGAGAAATCGGGGCAACGTGGATCGAGCGCCTGTGCACCAGTTGGGTCAGGCCAGATAAACCCGTCAGGGGTTGCCGCGTCAACCATCGCGATAGCAGGGATCTCATGACGACGAAACGAGCTCTGGTTCTGGGCATCAGCGGGCAGGACGGTGCTTATCTGGCACGGCTCCTGCTCGACAAGGGTTACGTGGTGCATGGCACTTCGCGCGATGCTGACCAGAATGACTTTTCCAATCTCGTTCGCCTGGGGCTGCGCGACCGCATCACCCTGCATTCTGCCGTCCCGACCGATTTTCGCAGTGTCTTCCAGGCGATCCAGAGCGTTACACCCGACGAAATCTACAATCTGGCAGGCCAGAGTTCGGTCGGCCTCTCGTTCGACGAACCCGCCGAGACCCTCCAGAGCATCACGCTGGGCATGTTGAATGTGCTTGAAACCATGCGTGTCGTGGGCGGTGCCGCACGGATCTACAATGCCTGTTCGTCTGACTGCTTTGGCAACACCGACGGTGCGGCAGCCGATGAAACCACCGCATTTCGCCCACGCAGCCCTTATGGCGTCGCCAAGGCTGCCGCTTTCTGGGCCGTGGCGAACTATCGCGAGAGTTACGGTCTCTATGCCTGCTCGGGGATTCTGTTCAACCATGAGTCTCCGCTGCGCCCGGAACGGTTTGTGACGCGCAAGATCATCGCTGCGGCCTGCCGCATCGCCGCCGGTTCGGGCGAACGCCTCAGTCTGGGCAACACGGCGATCGCTCGTGATTGGGGCTGGGCGCCTGATTATGTCGATGCGATGTGGCGCATGCTGCAACAGGATGAAGCCGACGATTACGTCGTTGCGACCGGGCAAAGCCATACTTTGGAAGATTTTGTCGCGCGTGCCTTCGATGCCGTTGGCCTGGACTGGCATGACCATGTCGACAGTGATCCCGAACTGATGCGTCCCGCTGACCTGTCACGTTCACGCGGCGATGCCTCCAAGGCGGCCGACGTTCTGGGCTGGCGTGCATCGATGGCGATGCCCGGGGTTGTCAAGGCGATGGTTGCCGCCGAGCGCGACCCGGACCCCGTCCTGTGAAGTCGGCGATCAAACAGGCCTTGCGCCCGCTCGCGCGTGGCGGCGCCGCCATGCTTGCCGGTACGGCGGTTGCTGTTGGGCTGAAGCAGCTTGATCCTGCGCCGGTTCATTATCTGATCGAGGAGCAGGACTGGGCGATCCGCCGGGTCGGCACCGGTATTCGCGATGGCGTCGAGCGGCATCATCCCGGCCAGATGGCGCTAATTCTGAGCGCTGCTGGGACCCGCGACCGGGTCGTGCATTTCGGATCGCAATACATGTGGACCGCCTGGGAACGCTTCATGGGTTCCTCGAACCGCTACGTGACCTCGTTCTTTCACGGTAAACCCGAAGACGGCCCCGACATCGCACGCCACATCGATCATTTCCTCAGGAGCGTCCCGAAACTCGGGCGCATCGTGGTTTCAAACGGCCTCCTGATGGAGCGTCTGTCGGGATGGGGCGTGCCAGCCGAAAAGCTGGTCCTGATCCCGATCGGGACCGACACCGCTTTGTTTTTGCCGCCTGCGCCTGGCCAACGTGAAGCGGCGCGGCAGCGCTTCGCCATTCCAGACGGCGCAGTCGCGATCGGCAGTTTCCAGAAGGACGGCGTCGGCTGGGGTGATGGTATGGAACCCAAGCCGATCAAGGGACCCGATGTTCTGGTTGAGACCGCCGCGATCATCGCGCGTGACAGGCCGGTGCATGTCCTGTTGACCGGCCCCGCGCGGGGTTATGTGAAAACAGAGCTGGAACGACGTGGCATCGCCTTCAGCCACGACTACATCGAGGACTACGCCGAACTGACCACGGCCTATCACGCGCTCGATCTCTATCTCGTGACCTCAAGGGAAGAAGGCGGACCGATGGGCCTGATGGAAAGCATGGCAAGCCATGTTCCCGTGGTTTCGACCCCGGTCGGCATGGGCCCTGATCTGATCGAGGAGGGTGTGACCGGCTGGCTAGCGCCGATCGACGCCCAGGCGATCGCTGAAGCCGCGCACAAGGCGTTGGACCGGCCCGATCCTCAAGCCGTATTGCTGGCGGCGCGTGAACGGGTCATGAGCTGCGACTGGCAGGTCGTGGCCGATCGCCATTGGGCAGAAGTCTACCAGCCCTTGATGGCCGAGCTTTGAGCGCTGTTGTGAGCGGAAAACGCGACCCTATCCACAAGCGTGTGGCACGTGCCGGATACCGGTACGCTCTGGCTATCGAGACCGCACTCACGGCGCGGCGCAGGCCGGGCCCGGCCAAGGTTTCTTATGCCGGCGCCCGTGCCGGTTCGGGCGGTGGACCGCTGGTCAAGCTGGCGCGGCTCCGCGCTTTTTTCCCCCAAGCCAGGCGCGATTACAATCTGGTCTATCTGCTGAGCAATGCGCCCTATCTCGGCCGCTCAGCGCTGGGCGTGCTGCGACGACGGCATGTCCCCATCGTGCTGAACCAGAACGGGGTATTCTATCAGGCCTGGTTCGACGGTGACTGGCGCGCCAAGAATGCCGAAATGGCGGTCGGTTATCACATGGCCGGCCATGTCTTCTGGCAGAGTGAATTCTGCCGCCGCTGCGCCGATCGTTTCCTGGGCGAACGCGCCGGTCCCGGCGAGGTGCTCTACAACGCAATCGATACCGATCATTTTGTACCCGCCCCGACACGACCGACACGACCGGTCACGTTTCTGGTCGCCGGCAAGATCGAACATCACCTCTATCCCCGGATCGGTGATGCGCTTGAGGCTCTGGCCCGGCTGCGCGTCGATGAGAAGGATGTTCGCCTTGTCATTGCGGGATCGCTGGATCAGCAAAGCGCCGGGCGTTGCAGCGAGGATGTCACAAGGCTGGGGTTGGCCGATGTTGTTGTTCTGGCCGGCCCTTACAGCCAGGCGGATGCGCCGGATGTTTACCGGTCGGGTGATATCTATCTGATGACCAAACCGAACGACCCGTGCCCCAACACCGTTCTCGAGGCGATGGCCTGTGGCTTGCCGGTGATCTATTCGGCGACTGGTGGCGTACCCGAACTGGTCGGCGATGATGCCGGCTGGCCGCTTGAGTGTGTCGAGGATTTCGACGCCATGCGCTGGCCCGACGTGACAGCTTTGGCCGGGTCGATGGCCACGGCGGCCGATCAACATGTTGCCGCGGGCCGACAAGCTCGCGAACGTGCCGTAGAGCGGTACGGAATTGAGCACTGGATCGGCAGGCACCGTGCCGTCTTTGAAGCCTTGCTGGAGGAGAGCCCATGAGTCCAAAGACCGTTGCTCTGGGCGTGATGCGTGGCATCGGTCTGGTCGCGGGGCTGGTGCCGCGCGGCCTGCGCACGCGCCTGGTCTTTGCCCTGCTGGTTCTGGAATCGCGGATTGGCCGGCCCGATGATGCGATGCGCCAGCTTTATCATGTTCAGGATGACCTCGAGCGCATCCTGGCCGAACGTGCGATGGCCTATGGCGACGGCATTCATCCCAAACATCGCCTGACGCGTTACCACGAATTTTTCGTCGACCGGATCGGTGAAAAGGCCCGGGTGCTCGACATCGGCTGTGGCTATGGCGAGGTCGCCCGTGCGATCGCCAGAGCACGTCCAAACGCGAGCGTCGCCGGCGTCGAGATCGAAGCCGATCTGGTGGCTCAGGCCCGGATCCTCGACAATCCGCCCAACCTCTCCTTCCTCTGTGCGGATGCGACCCGAAGCCTGCCCGATGGACCCTGGGATACTGTGGTGCTTTCCAACATTCTCGAACATCTCCAAGACCGGGTCGGGTTTCTCAAGGCGCTGATTGCGGCCCAGCAGCCACAGGATATCCTGATCCGGGTGCCGGCCTTCGAGCGTCACTGGCACATCCCGATGCGCCGGGAACTGGCGATCACCTTCTTTTCCGACCGGACTCATTTCATCGAGCACACCCAGGACGAATTCCATGCCGAGATCGAGGCTTCAGGCCTTGTCATCACCGAGATGAAAACGATCTGGGGCGAGATCTGGGCTGCCTGCCGGTCCGATGACACCTGACGTCTCGATCATCCTGCCCTGCTACAACGCCCATGAATTTCTGGAGCAGGCGGTGGGAAGCGCACGCGCCCAGACCCACGCCTCGATCGAGATCCTGGTCATCAACGATGGTTCGACCGCGCCCGAGACCGATGTCGCGCTGGCCGCACTGCCCGATGATGTCCGTGTCATCCATCAGGAAAACCGTGGCCTCGCTGGTGCGCGCAACCGTGGCTACGAAGAGGCCAGGGGCCGCTATGTCCTGCCGCTCGACTGTGATGACTGGATCGAGCCTGGATATGTCGGTGCTGCTTTGGCGTTGCTCGATGATCGCGAGGACGCCTTTGTTTTCCCCTGGATCGACGCCTTTGGTCAGCACGAGGCGGTTCTGGAAAAACACTGGAACCTGTTCGAGCAGCTTGTTTCCAACCAGATGCCCTATTGCATGCTGATCCCCAGGACATTGTGGCGCTGGGTCGGCGGTTATGATGAAGCCATGCGTCTGGGATACGAAGACTGGGACTTCAACATCCGGCTGGGTCTTGCCGGTGCTGAAGGGCTTTGCCTGGCCCAGCCGGTCTTCCATTACCGGGTTGCGGCAAGTGGCATGTTGCAGGCGGTTGCGCACCAGCGCCATGGCGAGCTGTGGCGGGTTATCCAGAAGAAACACCCTGAAGTCTATGGTCTCGGCGGTTTCCTTGGCCAGATGCGCGCCTGGTCGGACAAACCCAAGGCACACGCGAGCTGGAAGCTGCTCGCGTTTTACGGTGCCCATCGCCTGTTGCCCGATGCCCTGTTCGGGCGTCTGTTCCGGGCGGTGTTGCAGCGCAGTCATCTGCGGCGTGCGGCCTCGGGGACCTGAGATGTGTGGCCTTGCCGGTCTTGTGAACCTCGCCGGGATCGACCGGGATGCTGTTGCGCCTGGCCTGCAACGTGCCGTGGAACGCCTGCGCCTGCGCGGGCCCGATGACAACGGTGTCTGGTTCGACGACCACGCTGCCCTTGGGCACACCCGGCTTTCGATCGTCGACCTCTCGGCGGCCGGCCACCAGCCGATGGTCCATGGCGGTCTGGCCCTAGTCTACAACGGCGAAATCTACAACCACGCCGACCTGCGCAACCAGTTGCAGGACGCCGGGGTTACGTTCACCGGACATTCCGATACCGAAGTCCTGCTGAAAGGCTGGGCCCATTGGGGCGAGGCGATCCTGGGCCGCCTGAACGGCATGTTTGCTTTTGCCCTGTGGGACGATGACGACCAGTCGCTCACCCTTGCACGCGACCGTTTCGGCAAGAAACCGCTGATATTCGCCCAGAACGGCACCCAACTCGCCTTTGCTTCCGACCTTGTTGCTCTTGAGGAACTTGAAGGCACAAGACGGGAGGTCGACCCCGCTGCGCTGCGCCTGCTCTTTTCCCTGCGTTGGCTGCCCGAGCCCTGGTCGATTGCCGAGGGTGCACGCCATCTGGCGCCGGGCCATGTCGCGCGCTTTGACCGGCAAGGCATGGCGGTGCGTTCGTTCGTCGAACCCGAACCTCTCGAGGCCTACGAAAGTGAGCCGGTTGCGGCCATGGCGCTGGCCGAACGGTTCGATGTGGCTGTGGCCTGCCGCATGGTCGCCGACGTGCCGGTCGGCGCCTATCTTTCAGGCGGTGTCGATTCCGCATTGGTCGCCGCCGCGATGGTGCGCGCTTCTGATCAGGTCAAAACCTTCACGGTCGGTTTTGCCGATGTTCCGGCCTATTACGAGGAACGCCCACAGGCCCGCCAGGTGGCCCAGGCTCTGGGCACCGACCACACCGAAATCGAGCTGGGCGCAAGCGAGGCGCTGGCAGCGGTCGAACCGATGTTCGATGGCCTTGATGAACCCTTTGCCGACAGTTCGGCACTGCCGTCCTTCATTCTGGCGCGCGAGACCCGGCGTCACGTCACCGTCGCACTCTCGGGCGACGGCGGCGACGAGGTCTTTGGCGGCTACCGGCTCTATCAGGGTGAACTCTATGCCGATGCCTACCAGCGTGTGCCCAAAGTTCTGCGGCACGGCCTGATCGAGCCTGCTGCCCGCCTGTTGCCCGACGACAAGGGCGGTCGCTTCAGCGAAAAGGCGCGGCGTCTGCGCCGTTTTATCGATCATGCCGGCAAGGCCGCGGTTGAACGGCGCGCCGGGCTGGCGCGACTTCTGAGCGAACCAGAGCTTGACCACCTGCTGGTCCACGGTCGGGGCCATGCTCCTGATGCCGAAACCCTGTTTGCTGCCGCCCGGCCCCGGAATGAGGCTGATGCGATTACGGCGATGCTGATCGGAGATCAGAAAACCATCCTGCCCGGCGACATGCTGACCAAGGTCGATCGCACGTCGATGGCCAATTCGCTGGAGGTGCGCTCGCCTTTCCTCGATCCCGCCGTGGTCGATTGCGCCAACGCTATGCCGGGCACCTTCAAGCTGAAACGCGGGCAGGGCAAGGCGATCTTCCAGATGGCCTTTGGTGAGCGCCTTCCCGCTGATGTCTTCACCCGGCCCAAGAAGGGTTTCGAGCTGCCGATCGATCGCTGGCTCGCCGGCCCGCTGGCAGATCATGTCCGTCGCACCTGTGATCCCGTGGCGCTGGAACGTCAGGGCCTGATCCGGCCCGATCTGCCGCAGCGCTGGTGGGATGATCTCAAGGCCGGAAGGCGCGATACCTCCTGGCAGCTCTGGACCCTGATGGCCTTTCAGGCCTGGGCCGAACGGCGCGAGGCCGGCTGGCGGTGAAGATCTGTCAGCTCTGCGCCGTTGACTTCACCATGGCGCGCCTGTTGCTGCCGCTCTGTACCGCGATGCAGGACGCCGGCCATGAGGTTGTCGCAATCTGTTCGGACGGGCCACTGCTGGAACGGGTCGAGGCCGCCGGCATCCGTTGCCGCCCGGTACCGATCGCGCGCAGCATGAACCCCTTCAAGGCCATGGCTTCGGCGCGGGCGGTTGCCGATGTGATGCGCGAAGAGAACTTCGATCTCGTTCATGTCCACACCCCGGTCGCCAGCCTGATCGGCCGCCTGGCGGCATGGCGCAGCGGCGTGCCGGTGATCGCCTACACCGCGCACGGGTTTTATTTCCACGAACACATGGCCTGGCTCCGGCGTAACGCGTTTGTTGCCGCCGAATGGCTGGCCGGGCGTGTGACCGATATCCTGATGACCCAGAGCGAGGAAGATGCGGCTTTTGCCCGTTCTGCCGGGCTGATCCGGGGCTCGGTGATCACGGCGATCGGCAACGGCGTCGATGCCAGCCTTTTCGCGCCAGGCTCATCGGAAGGACGTACCGCAATGCGGGACGGACTGGATACGCCGCAGGATGCCGTGGTGATCGCCATGGTTGGCCGGCTCGTGGCCGAGAAGGGTTACCCTGAACTGTTCGCCGCGATGCGAGAGGTCGATGCCCATCTCTGGGTCGCCGGCGCCAGGCTGGCGAGCGACCATGCCGATCCCATCGATGCGGCCTTGGACGCAATCGAGGCTGATACGGACTTGAGGTCACGCATCCATCTGCTGGGTGAACGCGACGATATTGCGGACCTGCTGGCTGCCGCCGATCTCTTCACCCTGCCATCGCACCGCGAAGGCATGCCGCGCTCGATCATCGAAGCCATGATGACCGGGCTGCCCGTGGTCGCAACCGACATCCGGGGCAGCCGTGAGGAAGTCGTCGATGGCGAGACCGGCCTGCTGGTTCCGGTCAACCAGACTGATGCCCTTGCCTCGGCCCTTTCGGCGCTTGCCGCCGATCCGGCCCGCCGCGCCCGGATGGGTGTCGCCGGGCGTGATCGCGCCCTTTGTCTCTATGACGAGACCCGCGTCATCGCCCGCCAGCTCGAAATCCTCAACCTCACCTGATCCGACCGGTCGGCCCGGAAAGGTCGACCCTCACCCAACCCTCTCCCGACCCCGGGAGAGGGCTTTTTATTGCCCTTTTCCCAGACCCCATCTCTCTTGGGAAATTTCTCCCTCTCCCCTCGGGGAGAGGGCCGGGGTGAGGGGGGTGGCGGCAGGTTCAGCTCAGCCTGTAACTGCTGCGCGCTTCCGGCGGGCCGTCACAGGCGATGCGGCGTGTCTCGACCATGTGCACGATATGGGCAAAGACCGAGCTGCGGGCGGCGGGATGGAGGCCCCGGTCAACCGCGGCATACATCACCTCGACCATCTCGGGGATCGTCGTGATGCCGTCTTCCAGGCAGGCCATGATCTGGGCCTCGCGGCCCTTGCGGTGTTCGATCAGTGCGCTGACATGGGTCTTTGGGTCCGTGATCGCCGGGCCGTGGGTCGGCCGGTAGAGTGCGTCGTCGCGGTCGAGCAGCAGGGCGAGGCTGCGCATATAGGCCGCCATGTCGCCATCGGGCGGCGAGACCACGGTGCTCGACCAGCCCATGACGTGATCGCCGCTGAAGAGTGTGGCCTCTTCCCTTAGCGCATAACACATGTGGTTCGATGTGTGGCCCGGCGTAAAGACACATTCCACGCTCCAGCCCGCACCTTCGATGACATCGCCGTGGCGCACCCTGTGGTCAGGCACGAAGTCATGGTCCCCGCCTTCCTCGACCACCACCGCCTC
>JABIUG010000063.1 GCA_018700655.1 Rhodospirillaceae bacterium
ATGGATCGCGAGTGGCTGTGGACACGTTGCAGGTATCTTGCGACCTGCCTCAGGCTCACGCCCCAGGCTTGGGCGCCGGTCGATGTCGCATTGTGGGACCTCGCCGGCAAGGCTGCCGGCCTTCCTGTCTATCAATTGCTGGGTGCGCAGCGTCGTTCGGTCCCTGCATATGTGACCTATGCGACAAAGTATGATTCGCCGGAAGGGTTTGTTGCCGAGGCCGAGGAGTCCGTTGCGCTGGGATTTCGTGCCTACAAGATTCATCCAGGAGCGCTGAGCGCCGACGACGTTGTGGCGATGGCCGGTCTGGTGCGAAAGGCCGTGGGCGATGATGTCGACCTCATGCTTGATCCCAACTGCGGTTATGATTTCCGTACCGCGCTGAAGGTCGGCTTCGCTCTCGACGATGCAGGCTTTCACTGGTTCGAGGACCCTGTTCCCCATCTCGATGGCGACGCCATCACCGAACTGAGCCGACGCCTGACCACACCGCTTTCGATGACGGATCAGGCGCCAGATCAGTTCTCTACCACCGCGCAGTTTATTCGCCACAACAGCGTCCGGCTGCCCAGAGGGTCGGCATTGCATCTGGGGATTACCGGGTTGCGCAAGTTGTGTTCGCTTGCCGAGGGGTTCGGGCTCAACTGCGAGCTCGGCTTGGCCGGCAACGCCTTGCTCAACGCCGCAAACCTTCACGTCATGCTGTCGGTCTCGAATTGCGATTATCTGGAGTATCTGCTCCCGGCCGATGTCGAGCGCTTTGCGCTGACCTCCTACGGCACGCCGGATTCCAGCGGTAACATGTTCGCGCCCGACGTGCCGGGACTGGGGTTCGAACTGGACGAGGACTGGATTGCGGCCCACCGGATAGCAAGCCTCGAGTGAGCCACTCTATGGATAGAGCAATGGCCTGCTGATCAATCCGTGAGACCGCGCGGCGTCGCGGCATCGTCGGCCAGCAACCCCACCGCCCACAAATCCTGCCACATCAAATCCGGAATCAGGTGCTCCATCAGAATCGTGTTGGTCCTGACTTCATCGGGTGAGCGCATGCCCGGAATGACCGCGGCCACAGCCGCATGGCCGAACGGAAACTGGAGCGCGGCGGCAGCAAGCGGCACGCCGTGGCGCCGGCACACCGCATCGATCCGGCGGACCCGGTCCAGGATTGCGGGCCCGGCAGGCAGGTAGTCGTACATGGCGTTGCCCTCGGGCCCCGCCGCAAGAATGCCGCTGTTGAAGGGACCACCGATGACGACGGAGATGCCGCGGCGCAGACACATGGGCAGGAAGGACTGCGCAGCTTCCTGCTCCAACAGCGTGTAGCGCCCGGCCAGAAGGATAACGTCGGGATCGGTCAACGCCGCAAGACGTTCGGCGGTCCGCCAGTCGTTGATGCCAAATCCGATGGCGCCGAGCACGCCGTCAGCCCTGAGCCCGGCAAGCACCGGCCAGGCGCATTCCACAGCCTGGGCAAAGAAGCCTTCAAAGGCTCCGGTGTCGGTGTGCACGGTCGGGCAGACATCGTGGATGAGTGCGACGTCGATCCTGTCCAACTTGAGCCGCGCCATGCTGTCGGCAAGGGAACGACGCACGCCGGCGGCGGAGTAGTCGTAGCGGTAGCCGATGTCGGGCGGCACGGAGAACAGAGCATCGCCATCCTGGGGCAGACCCTCTCCCAGAATGCGGCCGATCTTTGTGGAGATAGTGAAGCGCGACCGCTCGACACCGGCAAGCGCTGCGCCAAGCCGGTGTTCACTCAGGCCATAGCCATAATAGGGTGCGGTGTCGAAGAATCGGATACCGGTGTCGAGCGCCGTCCCGACCGCCTCGATCGCATCATCCCGGGAAACTGCGTCGAACACATTGCCGATGGCGGCAGAACCGAACCCCAGGCGGGTCACCTCGACCCCAGTGCCGTCCAGGTTATGGCTGTCCAGAGTTTGCACGATTTACCCAGCTGGTTGGTACATGCATAAACCGTAGCAGCAGGGTGCCATGACGGCGAGACGGGGCAAATGTGCTTCAAACCTGACCGGCGGTGCGCAAACGTGGAGCTGCACCCTCCCGTTGGTTGGGTGTGACCGCCAAACATGATCCGCTCTAGGAAGTACAAGCTCCGTGTGCCACGATTGATCGTGCTTGAACGGGGCATGCCATGAACCATTCCAAAGACATCACCCATAGCGCTGCAATGGCGGCGTCGTCGGGCTATGTGCCTTCTCTTCAGCGCACCAAGGGACAGCCGCCTCCGATCGCTGCGAACGGCGGGTTGTCCTACATGTCCTTTGAACGGGACGGCGATGCCGGATCCGCCGCGGCGATCGAGGCCGCGCTCGAACAGATCGACGAGGGCAAGGTTCAGGCGTTTGCCGCAAAGCTCGATAACGCACCACCCGGTCCGATCGAGACCGAGTGGGGACCGGGATTTCGCGACTACGACGAGTGCGTCGAATTCATCCGCGAGAACAACATGGAAGCGCCGGAAGGCGGCGTGGTGCTCCCCCTGCGTTACACGGCACTCGAGTTGCCGTCCTATGTCGTCGTCTCGTCCCATGCGCTGTGGCAGGACCCCGCGCGCCAGGCCGAAGCCGAGCTGTTGCGCCAGGGCGAAACCGACCTCTCCCAGCGATGCCTCTATTTCCCGCATGTCCTGCGTGACGCGCGACGGATCGAGGACGACCACCCCGGCCTCTCGCCCGAGAGCCCGGAATGCATGGACAAGTTTGGTGTCGCGCTGGCCCATCACGAGTCCCGCTGCGAGAATTTCTATGACTCGCAAGAGGTCGAACGGGTGTTCTATCCGGAGATGGAAAAACTACTGCTGGAGTTTTTCCCCGACGCGACCGATGCCCTCGTCTACAACCATGATGTCTTCGACAAGGATTACCAGGGCGACCGCTCGGAAGATCAGGACAACAAAAACCCCGGCGTGAACAGCAACTACGTCAACCTCGTGCACAACGATCTCAACGACAACAGTGGCCGCGTGCGCTGTCGCGAACTGCTGATCCAGAACCTGCGGAACTTCGGTCGCACACTGCACTACACGGCCGATGAAGCAGACGCGAAGATGTCGCGGAGGTTTTTGTCGATCAATCTCGCCAAACCGATGGAGACCGTGGAGCAATACCCCTTCGTTCTCTGCGCCTGGCCTTCCTTCGCAGAACAGCCCTATATCAACAACTATCGGATCTATGACGACCGCGTCGGCGAGACGACCCGTTACACCTACCGTCCTGAGCACGAGTGGTACTGGATTCCCCAGCAGACGCCGACCGAGGTCTCGTTGTTGAAGTGCTACGATTCGATCACCGACGGCTCGGTATCACGCTGGTCGTTTCATTCGGCGTGCACCGACCCGACAGCACCCGCTGACGCACGTTGCCGCAGGAACGTCGTGGTTCGGTCGTTTGTGTTCTTCTAGAACCGAGCCACTCCGGGCGCCGCGATGATTAAGCTGTTCAACAGTCCCACTTCCACCTCCATGTCGGCGCACGCCGCGCTGGAGGAAATCGGATGCGATTATGAGAGCCGTTGGGTCGACATCAGCATCCCGCTTGAGCAGCGCGACCCCGAGTTTCAGGCGCTGACGCCCCATGGCGCGGTCCCCGTTCTGGTCGATGACGACGGCACTGTGGTCTTTGAGGGAACGGCGGTTCTTCTCTATCTGGCCGACCGTTTTCCCAGCGCACAACTGGGTCCGGCCGTTGGTGATCCCAAACGAGGCGACTTCCTGAAGTGGCTGGCCTACATGACGAACACCCACCAGATCGCCATGCAGATCTACTTCATGCCCGACAGATTCACGACCTCAGCCAGCGGGCACGACGACATCACGGCCAAGGGCATCGAGCGGCTTGACGAAAGCTGGCGCCTGATCGACGCGACCTGTGCCGCTCCGGGGCCATACCTGCTTGGCGAGACCTTCAGCGTCTGTGATCTGCACCTGCAGATGTTGACGCTATGGCACCGGGATAGCGCTGCCATGCGCGCCCGCTACCCCCATGTGAAACGTTGCGCGGAGCTGGTCGAACAACGCCCGGCCGTGCAGCGCATCATGAAAGACCATGGACCCGACTGGGACGCCCACTACCCGGATTTCCCGGGACCTCCCTGAGGCGCATCAACCGCTGCGATAGTTGGGCCGTGATCAGCCGGCAGACGGTTACGGCAATGTTCCTCGAACGCTGAAAGAATACGTGATTTACGCTCCGAGCGCATCGTGATGAGGCCCAGTTCCAGGGGCCGGTGATTCCCCTCGATCGGCACATAACACAGCGGTTTTCCGTCCGGAGCGTGCCAATCCATGTTGGGTGCGTTCATGAGACCGTAACCAAAGCCGTTCGCCACCATCGAGCACACCATGGGAAGGTCGGGTGTACGCTCGGCGATAAAGGGACGCAGACCGGCGGCTTCGAAGAGCGACAGAAAGTACTCTCGACTGATCGGGAGATCGAGAAGCAGCCTGCAGCAGGGCCGACAGGCCCCCGCCTATGACGGCGGCCGCTTCTCTCCCTACTGGGATGGCGGTACGGTGCATCTGGCCAGTCTGGTCGAAGCAGCCATGAAGGCCTGAAGCCCGCACCGAATCCGTGCCTTACCAACTCGATCCGTCAGGAAACCTGCACCATGTCCTTTGCCGTTCCTCCCTTGTCACCTGTCAGCATCGAAATCGCTGACAGCACGGACTGTTTCCCGGTCGCCCGTGCCTTCTGCATCGGCCGCAATTACGCCGAACACTCCATAGAAATGGGCGGCAACCCGGATCGTGAAGAGCCGTTTTTCTTCATGAAACCAGCGACGGCTATCATTCCGGGCGGCGGCACCCTGCCCTACCCCTCAGCAACGAGCGAGCTCCATCACGAGGTCGAACTGGTCGTCGCGCTGCACAAGGGCGGGCGCGACATCAAGGTCGCTGATGCCAGCAGCCATATCTTTGGTTACGCCGCCGGTCTCGACATGACACGCCGTGATCTCCAGGCCGCGGCCAAGAAAGCGGGACGTCCCTGGGACATGGCCAAGGGCTTCGATGCTTCCGGCCCCGTCGGTGTGCTGGTGCCGGCCGCAGCAAGCAGCCATGTCACCTATGCCGCGATCGAACTCACGATCAACGGAGAGACGCGCCAGAAAGGCAATGTCAACCAGATGATATGGAAGACAGATGAAGCCATCGCCTACCTCTCGGGCCTGGTCGAACTGATGGCCGGCGACATCATCTTCACCGGCACCCCCGCCGGCGTCGGTCCGGTCGAACGCGGCGACACGCTTCACGCCACCATCGCCGGACTGCCGGATATGACCTGCCGCGTGAGTTGAAGGGTAGGCCGGTTGGAAGCAACCGAACCAAGGCAATGTCGCGACGACCGGTACAGCGACGGCGACTGAAATCTCCTGGCCGCGGTCATGGTCCGGCCAGTGTTCAAATGATGCGGCCTTCTTTCTCGCCTCAGGCTGCGATATCTCCCACGACGCGAACACGGGCGCGCAGGGAGTCGCCGGGCATGTAGGCAAGCGGCAGGTCCTCGACCTCGACGGTCTGGAGGGAATCACGATCCGCGCCGGCCGCCACGGCACGGTCCTCGGCAATCTTGCGCGCCTCGGCGATGACCGCTTCGCGGCCCATGCCCTGGAAGATCTGATCGCATTCACCCGATATCTGGGCAATGGCAGCACCTACGGCGTTCGCCACGCCTGCATGTTCGACATGGATCACCTCGCTGACGCCGGCGATTTTGTCGGGCACCAGGAAGGCGCCGCCACCCACGGCAATGACCGGCACATCCCCGGCTTCGGTCTTCATCCGGTCAATCGCAACGGCCGCCATTTCATGCATCGCGCCAAGCGCTTCGTTCACCTGGTCCCTGGGAAGATCGGCAACCTTGGCCGCATCGCCCAGATCGATCAGTCCGGCCGTGACGGCAATATCGGTCGCCGTCAACTCCTCCCCGCCAAATACGATGCCGCGTTCGAGCAACTGATAACCCGTGCTTTCAGGGCCAACCTTCAACGGTTCCTGTTGCACCAGGGTGCCGCCGCCCAGGGCGATCGAGAGCAGGTCCGGCATGCGGAACAGTGTGCGCACACCGCCGATCTCGACGATGTTGTTGGCCTCTCGCGGGAAACCATTGCGCAACATGCCGACGTCGGTGGTTGTGCCGCCGACATCCACGACCATCGCATCGGTCAGTTTCGACAGAAAGGCCGCGCCGCGCATGCTGTTGGTCGGTCCCGATGCAAAGCTGAAGACCGGAAACTTCCGCGCCACATCCGCCAACATCACCGTGCCGTCATTCTGCGTCAGGTAGAGCTGTGCGGTGATACCGCTTGCTTCAATCGCGCGCACAAATGCGTCAGTCGTCGTATAGGCCAGTTCCTGCAGGCTGGCGTTCAACAGCGTCGCGTTCTCGCGCTCGAGCAAGCCGATACGTCCCAACGTGTGCGAAAGCGTCACGGCAACATCAGGCGCTTCTTCGGCCATGATCTCGGCGGCGCGATCCTCCAGTTCGCTGCTAAGCGGCGAAAACACGGAAGTGATCCCAACAGCACCAAAACCTGCCTCCTTGATCCGGCGCGCTGCGCTGCGCATGCCGTCCTCGTCAAAGGGCACCAGAGGACGCCCGTCAAATTCGTGGCCACCCTCCAGCATGAACACTTCACCCAGGACGATCTCGGCAAGATCGGCCGGCCAGTCGATGAACGGTTCCAGCGATGCGCTTGAAGGCAGGCAAATGCGAACCGCGGCGACGGGCGAAACATCGCGGCGCTGCGCCACAGCGTTGGTGAAATGGGTCGTACCGATCATCACGGCATCGAGCGAACCCGGGTCGGCACCGGTATTCTCGAGCACGCCGTGCAGGGCCTGGCTAATGCCGCTCATCACGTCACGCGTGGTCGGGGTCTTGATCGAACCCAGGATCGTGTCGTCCTCGACCAGAACAGCATCCGTGTTGGTGCCGCCGACATCGATGCCGATACGTCTCATGCTCTTACCTCTTGATGTTGTCGGTCGTGGAAGGAAACAAAGTCCATGTCGTAACCGAAGGCACGCGGCCCCACCACGTCGAGCGCTTCGGGTGTCGTCAGAACCGATGCGGCAGGAAGCGAAACGATCGTGACCCGCAGGCCATATCGGATCGTCTCGGTGCCAATGGCTTCGCCGGTATCGGCGTCCAGGATGCAGATCAGATCCGGCACCATGACCGTGAGAGCACCGTCGATCCGGGCAACCGTAAACTCGTTCTGGAAATCGACATCAAACAAACTGCCCTGACAGGCGTCTGTCCCTTTGATTTGCGCTTGGCCACGCACAAAGCCACCTGTCGTTCGCCGGGCGACATCCACGACCTTCCTGGAAAAGAGATACTTTCCCTGCTCTGCCGCCAGCACGGAAGCGGCCGGGTCGGTATGCTGCGACCTGGCTTCCATCACCGCCTGTCCCAGACGGATCGCCCGGCTGACCGAACCATGCACCGCATGGTCCTTGACCTGGCGACCGGTGCGCGGCGTCCGGCAAGTCGCGATCATTGCACCTGTCTCGGTACAAAGCCGCCTGCCCAATCGCTCGGTCCAGCGCGGGCTGGCGCTTCTTGTCAGCAGGATCTCGTTGTCGCGGATATCAGCCAGGGCAATGGGAAACAGTGGCAGACCGGCTATCACAAAACTCGACATCTGCATTTCGGGAAAGGCACGGCCCCGCGGGTCGGCATCGAGCAGCGGAATATCCATGATCGCGGCGACCAACAGCGGCAACACGCCGTTTTCACCGCCGATCTCCGAAGACATGACGGCTTGGAAGGTCTTGCCGCTGTGGCGCTGCATCAGGCAAAACGCCTTGCAGATCTGGGCCGGGTCGGGAAGCCGCTCCTTGGTCACGAGCGGCGCACCCATGAAGCCGACCTCGGCCACGACTTCATCATCATCGACATCATGGGGATCGAGCAACCACACTCGCTTTCCTTCCCGGTAGAGCTTCTTGATGTTGAGAAGTTCCAGATAGGGGTGCGTGCCCCCACCCGTTCCCAGAACGCCTGTCCCGATCGCCAGGGCATCAAGTTCTTCATAGGAAATCTCACGCATACCGCTCATCGCCCGGAGCCAAACAGCGAGACGCAGTCCTGGCCCAGAAGATGCACGCGCTCCAGGTCCAGGGCACGGCGAACCGCATCGACCTCCAGAACATAACGTTCCAGGGTCCACAAATTCGGGTCCTGCGGGTTATCGGATTCACCACATCCCAGTTGATCCCAGGAAACAACCCGGCGACCTGTCGCCGCGATCCATTCATGACCGGCAAGGAGCGCCTCGCACGACCATGCCGGCCCACCCGAAACCAGCAACAGGGCCGGTTCCTTGCCAGGACCGGTGTCGTAAACTTCGACTCTTCCCCCAGAGACTTCCACAAGAGATTTGTTCATCTTCATGGGGCTCCATCATGAACGCACGGCACGCATCACCCTGATGAGAAAACAGCCCCGGTCAAGGCGGTCGTCTAACTTGTTGCGCGACACCTGATTATCGATCTTTGCCGAACCGGGGCGCTGATTTTACCAACCATTCAGGGGATGCTGCCCACGCCAGAATACGACGCGAATCGTTGAGAGGAACCGCACCCGGGCCATCGCGGTCAGGGTTTTCGGTCACTCCGGTCATACAGATCAAGGCAGGCAATCGGCGCCAGGGAGTATTGGATCGACCGGGCAACCCCCGGCTTCGTATCGATCAGGGTCCTGTCGAGATCAAACAGTGGCGCGACACGACGTCACCCGTCAGGCATGGCGAACGGGGTGTCATCCACAAAACGGCCCAGCACGTTCTCGCAGATCCTCGACACGTTGTTGTCATAGCCGTTGTGCGGCAGGCTGCCCGGCCAGGCAATGGAGCCGACGGAGAATACCGCACCACCGCCCGGCGTTTCGAAGAACGTCATATCGGCGCGCACGTTGGGGTTCAGATCACCACCCAAGGCGGCATGGTTGAGGCCGATCTCGTCAGGCACGATCTTCGTGTTTGCCGAATGACCTTCGGAAGACGCCAGGATCAGGGTATGGGGCGGAGTACCGAGCATGGGATCTGCGGCGTCGATCTCGGTGCCGCTGGCACCGCCGGCGAAGTATCCGAAATCGCCAATCACCTCGTCGTCGCCGATACCCTCGAAGATGAATCCGGCGCGGGCATCGAAGCTCGCCTCCTTTCGGATGTAATAGCCCGAGACATCGAAGCCGACCGCCACGGTGCCGACCCCGCATAGCGCCTGTGGCGCCAAGCCGAGACGGCGCCACAGGCCACCGTACTCGCCGTTGAACTCCATGTAATACTCGCCCGGCTCCTCGTCGCGATAGCGGATGC
>JABIUG010000064.1 GCA_018700655.1 Rhodospirillaceae bacterium
CACTAACTCAACGTGCCAATATCATGAAAAGCTTGCTGAAGTCACTTTAAGTGATATAATTTTATCTATTATTTACAAGTAGATATGAGCAAAACCTTTAGTCTTTCATGAATCCTGCCATCAGCTTAGCGGAGTGTTGGGTTGCCGGGTCCCAGAAGGGTGAAAGCGCGCCGCCATCGAAGGCGGGCGAGCTCCTGGCACCCTGCATGTTCTCGACAATCAGGAAGTCCTCGGTGTTGAGTTCGTCCCACATGTCATAGACGTCCTGACGGTTCTTTGCGTATTGCGGCTCGGTCGCGGCCTCACCGATGAAATACATGTGAATGTGCTCGATCGTGCGGCCGGGCTCGATCGCATGAAGCTGGAAAATCGCCATCTGGTCGGGCCAGATCTGGATCGCCATGGTCGGGAAGAGATGGAAATACCATGTCGTGCGCTGTCCCACCGCATCAAGGCCGGGATACATCGGCATGCCCAGGCCACGGCCTTCCTGCGGCTCTTCGATCGGGTTGGTGTTGTAGAACCATGGCCCCTCGGTCTCAATGCCGATACTTCCCGTGATCGGGGAAAATTCCTCCAGCCGGGGGTGTACGGCGGGCACATGATAGGCGTCGTAGAAGTTCTCGTAGATGAGTTTCCAGTTCCCCTTCACATCGAAATCGAGCGTTTCGGCGTAGTTCAGCGCCGAGAAGTCGTAGTCCGCGGTCCACCGTGTGAAGGGTTTCCAGTGCTCTTCGAACGCGATCGCATCACCGGAGATGTTGACGAAGATGAGGTCGTGCCAGACCGCGTGGCGTACCGGCACCAGGCCGGGTGCATCCGGGCCCGGGTCGGTATCGTGGTTGTCGCCGCCATAGAAGTGCGGGCGGCTGCGCAGGGAGCCATCCAGGCCGTAAGCCCAGGCGTGATAGGGGCAGGTCAGCATGCGCTGGGCCGAACACTTCTCCGGCACGATAACCGCACCGCGATGACGACAGACATTGTGGAAGGCCCTTATCTCGCCGTCATTGTCGCGCAGGATCACCAGCGGCATGCCGGCCAAATCGACCGGGCAGGCATCGCCCTTGCCCGGGATGTCATGGCAGAAACCCGCCAGCATCCAGGTCTTGGCGAAAAGGCGCGTGTTCTCGGCCTTGAGCCATTCCTTGCTGGTGTAACAAGCGTTGGGAAGACCGGTCGCTTCCTCGGTCGCCAAATCAAAGCGCGACAGCACTTCGTCGGTGAGGATGTTGCGGGTGACATCTACATTCATGGCGATCTCCCTCGATAGCCTGTCAGTCAATCTAATATCAGCAGGGAGCGTTGCGCATCTTAGCGCTGCGCGGTTTCCCACTGCGGGTTAATCCAGACATCGGCCTCGCTGCGCGCCAACGGCGCCTTGCCGGCAATCAGGTCGGCAGCCTTTTCACCGATCATGATGGTCGGCGCGTTGGTATTGCCGCTCATCAGATCCGGCATGATCGAGGCGTCGACGACGCGCAGCCCCTCCATACCGTGAACCCTGAGATCCGGGCCGACGACCGCCGTGGGGTCGCTGTCTGGGCCCATGCGACAGGTACTGACCGGATGGTAGCCCGTGCCGGTGTTGTCCCTGAGCCAGCCTTCAATGTCTGCATCGCTTTCAATGGCACGCCCCGGCAGAAGTTCTTCCCCACTGAAGGGCTCCAGCGCCGCCTGGCCATGAACTTCGCGGATCAGCCGGACGCCGCTGACCATCGCCTGCATGTCTTCAGGCGTCCCCAGGAAGTTGACCAGAATACGTGGGTGTTCGTAAGGGTCGGCAGATTTGAGGGTCAACGCCCCCCGGCTGGTCGGGCGAAGCAGGTCGACATAGGTCGAAAAGGCATGCTGGCCGATCGAAGTCACATCCATACCGTTATCGCCGCCAAGGCCGACCGGAATGAACGTCAACTGCAGATCCGGGTGTTCCATGCCGGCGCGACTGCGGACGAAACCGCCGGCTTCGAAATGGTTGGACGCGCCGGGGCCGTCGCGGAACAGAAACCAGCGCAGCCCGACCTTCAACTTGCCCCAGTTGCTCAGGGTATCGTGCAGTGAAACCGGCTGCTTGCACGCCTGCACGACAGCGGCATCGGGGTGGTCCTGCAGGTTGGCGCCGACACCGGGCAGATCACGCACCACTTCGATGCCGTGTTCGCGCAGGTGATCGACCGGGCCGATGCCCGACAGCATCAGGAGCTGCGGTGAATTGATGGCGCCGCCCGACAGGATCACTTCGCGCGACGCCAGGACCTCGCGTTGCCGTCCCTCATGGTCGTAGGCAATACCGATCGCACGCCGGTCTTTCATCAGGATCCTGGTTGCCATGGCTTCGCTGTGGATCGTCAGATTGGCGCGACCCATGACGGGGTCGAGGTACATCCTGGCCGTGCTGGCGCGCTTGCCGTCTGGGCTGGCGGTCCGGTTGTTCGGGCCGAACCCTTCCTGCTGGCGGCCATTGCAGTCTGATGTATAGGGATAACCTGCTTCGACACCGGCCCCGATGAAGGCGTCATAGATCGGGTTGTCGCTGTCGCTCGAGCGAACCGCCAGCGGCCCCTGCCACCCATGATAATCGTCGCCGCCCTTGTCGTGGTTCTCTGCCCGTTTGAAATAGGGCAGCACATCGGCATAGGACCAACCGGCACAGCCCGATTGCGCCCAGCGGTCGTAATCGCGGGCGTGACCGCGGATGTAGAGCATGCCGTTGATCGAGGACGAACCACCCAGAACCTTGCCGCGGTCCTGTTCTATGCGTCGGTTGTTGAGATGCGGCTCCGGCTCGGTCATGTAATGCCAGTTGAAGCGCGGCGACTTGATGGCCAGCGACATTGCCGTCGGCATCTGAATACGCCAGTCGTGATGCCTGGGCCCAGCTTCCAGCAGCAAGACCCGGGTGGAAGGGTCTTGCGTCAGGCGATGGGCCAGCACCGCTCCTGCCGAACCTGCACCGACGATGATGTAGTCATAGGTAGTCATGTATCGAACCTCAGGAAATCGCGGGCTTCGGCTTCATGCCAGTTGCCATAACCGCGGTAGTAACGCTTCGATGCGTCATCGTGGGGCTGGAAGTCGAGCGGCGTGACCTCGCCTGACATCAGGGCCTTGAAGACCAGCGCGTTGCGCCGTTGTTTCAGCAGGATACGTTCGGTCAGTTCTTCCAGCGGCCAGCGCCGACGCACTTCGGCCTCGAATGCGGTGACCTCTTCGGCATAAGCCGGATCAGCAACCAGATTGTGGTGTTCATGGGGATCGGTGGCCAGGTCGAACAGGCTGCACGGCCCACCTTCCCAATGGACGTACTTCCTGGTGCCGCGCCGGATCAGCATGCCCGGTGCCCGTGCGCCCTCGAAGAAGATCTCCGAAGCGGTTTCATCGGCCCAGCCGGAGGCATCGCCCGCCACCAGCGGCATCAGGCTGCGTCCATCGATCGGTTCAACAAGATGGTCGGTGCCGCCATCAAGCGTCATGTCCAGCAGGGTCGGCATCAGGTCCATCAGCGAGGTGCACTGGCTGACACGCCTGGAACCGCTCTGGCCGGGCATCGAGATCATCAGCGGCACGCGGCAGGCCTGCTCGTAGAAGCTCATCTTGTACCAGTTGCCGCGCTCGCCCAGCATGTCGCCGTGGTCGGCGGTGAAGACGATGATGGTGTTGTCATCAAGCCTGGCCGCCTTCAGCGCATCCAGCACCCTGCCGATCAGATCATCAACCAACGCGATGGAGCCGTAATAGCCGTGGCGCGACTTGCGGATGTCTTTGTCGGCAACCTCGTATTCGCCGCGATCGTAGTGGCTGTAGAGCCACTGGCCGTGGGCATCGCGTTCCTCGGGGGGGATGAACGGCGTCACCGGCATGTCGATATCATCGTGGCGGTAGCGGTCCCAGTATTCCGGCGGCGTGACATAGGGGTCGTGCGGGTGGGTGAACGAGACCTTGAGCATAAACGGGCGTTTATCCGGGCCACGCGCGTAGTCATAGATCCAGCGCTCGGCGGCATGGGCGGTATCGTAGTCATGGTCCTGCTGGCTGGCGCGTTCGGCAACACCCGCGTTGACGACGTTTTTGAGCGTATGGAACCAGTCAAGCGTGCGGTCGGGTTCGTCCCAGATGCCGAACCAGCAGTTGTCGGCCGGGCAGATATCCATCGTCAGGCGCTTTTCGAGGCCATGGAGCTGGTCGGCGCCGATGTAATGGGCCTTGCCGCTCTGGGCCGTGACATAACCGTTGGCCCGCAGGTAATGCGCAAAGGTCGGCACGGAGTATTCATAGTCGCAACCGCTGTCGAAGCAGTTCACCTTCGACGGCAGCTGGCCGGTCAGCAACCCGGCACGCGCCGGAACACAGAGCGGTGAATTCGAGTAATGCGCATCAAAGATCGTGCTGTCGGCCGCGATCGCGTCGAGCCGCGGCGTCTTCACCACCTTGTGGCTATAGGCCGGCAGGAAATGCGGCGCCAACTGATCGGCCATCAGAAACAGGATGTTCATCGGTTTTGTCATGGTGCCCCACCATGTTGAGGGCGATAGTCAAACCTGAATTGAGCACACGTTCAATCACCCGTTGTCGCACCGCCACATTGAAGGTTAGGTTTCAACTTCACCGTTGCGAGAGATGCCATGACCAGACTTGATGCCGTCGTTGTCGGCGCCGGATTCTCCGGGCTCTACATGATGCATCTGCTGCGTCAGCGTGGGCTCACTGCCCAGGGTTTCGAGGCAGGCAAGGATGTCGGCGGCACCTGGTACTGGAACCGTTACCCCGGCGCACGCTGCGACAGCGAAAGCCTGAGTTATTCCTATTCCTTCCTTCCCGAACTCGATCAGGCCTGGAAGTGGCCAGAGCGATACGCCGAGCAGCCTGAAATCCTGAAATACATCGAACACGTCGCGACCACACTTGATCTGCGCAGCGCCTTTCAATTCGAGACCCGCGTAACGGCGGCAACCTTCAACGAGGCAGACGACACCTGGACGGTCGAAACGGGCTCGGGCGATCAGGTCACAGCGCGTTATCTGATCATGGCGACCGGCTGCCTTTCCAAACCCAACATGCCCGATATCCCCGGCATCGACAGCTTCCGTGGCGATGCCTTCCATACCGGGCTGTGGCCCCATGGCGGCGTCGATTTCTCGGGCCAGCGTGTCGCGGTGATCGGGACCGGCTCGACCGGTATCCAGTCGATCCCGCACATCGCCAACCAGGCCTCCCAGCTCTTTGTTTTTCAGCGCACCGCCAACCACTGCGTCCCGGCGCGGAACGGGCCGATGGATCCCGTGGTCGAGCGCACCTACAAGTCGCGCTACAGCCACATGCGTGAGAAGGCCCGCCATTCGATGGCCGGCGATGTCGTCCCGGAATCCTACGTCACGATCATGAAACTCTCGCCCCAGGAACGGCGCAAGGAGTTCAATCGGGTCTGGTCCCAGGGCGGTTTCTATACCCAGTATCCTTTCACCGACCTGATGACCGATATCCGCGCCAACGACCTGGTCGCGGACTATTCACGCGAGCACATCCGCAACAAGATCAGAAACCCGCGCACCGCCGAACTGCTCTGCGCCAAAGACCATCCCTTCGGCACCAAACGTCTGTGCGCTGATACCGGCTACTTCGAGAGCTACAACGAAGAGCACGTTCACCTGGTCGATCTCAACACCACCCCGATCCGGGCCATCACACCAACCGGGGTCGAGGTCAGCGACGGGCACTATGAGGTCGACGCGATCGTTTACGCCACCGGCTTCAACGCGATGACCGGTGCCCTCACTGCTGTCGACATCCGGGGTAGCAGCGGCGAGATCCTGCGCGACGCCTGGACGGGCGGACCAGTGAATTATCTCGGGCTTTCCGTTGCAGGGTTCCCCAATCTCTTCACCGTCACCGGCCCCGGCAGCCCTTCGGTGCTGACCAACATGGTGAGTTCGATCGAACAGCACGTCGAGTGGATCGACCGTTGCGTGGCCTCGCTGGAAGAGCGCGGCGCAACCAGGATCGAAGCCACGCCCGAAGCACAGGCCACGTGGGTCCAATACGTCAACGACACGGCCGATGCGACCCTCTATCCGCAGGCGAACTCCTGGTACATCGGTGCCAACATTCCCGGCAAGGCCCGTGTTTTCATGCCCTATGTCGACGGCCTGAAGGATTACCGTGATCGCTGCGACGCGGTCGCCGATGACGGCTATGCCGGTTTCACCGTGGCCTGATAGCGTCACGCTTCCGTTTCGAATTGATGGAGTTATCGATGACCAAGCTGGATGCCATCGTTGTCGGCGCGGGGTTTGCCGGCCTCTACATGCTGCACCGCCTGCGCCAGCGCGGTTTGTCCGTTCAGGTCCTGGAACAGGGTGGCGATGTCGGTGGCACCTGGTACTGGAACCGCTACCCTGGCGCACGCTGCGACAACGAAAGCCTGGGTTACTCCGTCTCGTTCCTGCCTGAGCTCGATCAGGAATGGTCCTGGCCGGAGCGTTATTCCGAACAGCCGGTGATCCTGCGCTACATCAACCGTATCGCTGACGAACTCGACCTGCGCCGCGACATCCGTTTCAACACCCGCGTGGAGTCAGCGCGTTTCGATGGATCAGAAAACCTCTGGCAGGTCGACACCGATAACGGCGAGCGCCTGCAGGCACGCTTTGTCATCATGGCGACCGGTTGCCTTTCGGTGCCCAACTGGCCCGACATAAAAGGGCGCGAGGATTTCGCTGGCGACACACTCCACACGGCCCTGTGGCCGCATGAAGGCTATGACTTCACGGGCAAGAAAGTCGCGGTGATCGGAACCGGTTCGACCGCGATTCAGTCGATCCCCCATATCGCCGGCCAGGCCGGGAAACTCACGGTATTCCAGCGCACCGCCAACCACTGCGTCCCGGCCCAGAACGGCCCGCTGGACCCTGTGGTCGAGCGCGAGCGCAAGGCGCATTATCCCGAGATGCGCGAACGGGCGCGCTACACCAGATCCGGTGATGTCGTGCCCCAGGGCGAGATCACCATCATGGATCTCGACGACGAGGCGCTTGAAGTGGTGCTGCAGGATTGCTGGGATCAGGGCGGCTTCTATACCCAGTACCCCTTCGCCGATCAGATGACCGACCCACAGGCCAACGCCCGGGTCACGGCCTTCTCCCACCAGCACATTCGAAGCAGGGTCAAGGATCCGGCGACCGCCGAGCTTCTCTGCGCCAGGGACCATCCCTTCGGGACCAAACGGCTCTGCGCCGATACCGGTTATTTCGAGACCTACAACCTTGATCACGTCCACCTTGTCGATCTGAACACGACGCCGATTGAGGCTGTTGAAGCCAGGGGCATCCGCACAAGTGATGCAATGTTTGATGTCGACGTCATCATCTATGCCACCGGTTTTGACGCCATGACCGGCGCGCTCACCAGGATCGAAATCACCGGGCGTGACGGTCTGGTGTTGCGCGACAAGTGGGATCACGGAACCCGCAGTCTGCTCGGCGTTTCGGTCGCGGGTTTTCCCAACCTCTTCACCGTGACCGGCCCCGGAAGCCCGTCGGTCATGATCAATGTGGTCGCTGCGATCGAACAGCATGTCGAGTGGATCGACGCCTGCATCGGCTGGCTTGGGGAACAGGGCGCCGCCAGCATCGAAGCATCACCAGACGCTGAAAACGCCTGGGTCGAGCACGTCAATGCGACGGCCGACGCCACGCTCTTTCCCAAGGCCAATTCCTGGTACATGGGCGCCAACATCCCGGGCAAGGCACGGGTCTTTATGCCTTATGTCGGCGGCCTGGGGCCCTATCGCCACCATTGCGACAAGGTTGCCGCAGATGGTTATCCGGGTTTTGTCGTGACCGGCAAACAAGGTGGCCCGGCATAAAGAAAGGGCCGGTCCCGAAGGACCGGCCCTGAACATTCGAAACGACGCCCGATCAGGCAGCGCCGTCGTCGATATACATATCGTCCCAGTACCAGTAACCCATGGCGCCATAGGGGCTGGCCTTGAGGCCCTTGACCCGGCTTGAAGCACCATCGAGCCATGGCAGGAACACCGGCAGGATCTGACCGCCATCGTTGTAGAGGATCCACTGCATCTCGCAGTACATCTCCTTGCGCTTGGCAAAGTCCGATTCCGCGCGGGCCATTTCCAGCAGGCTGTCGAAACGATCGTTCGCCATGAACGTCTCGTTCCAGTCGCCGCCGCCCTTGTAGGCAATCGAAAGGATCATGTCGGCAACCGGGCGACCGGCCCAGGACGAACCCGACCATGGCTCGACCATCCAGACATTGCCCCAGTAACCATCCGAGGGTGAGACCCTGGCACTGACGTTAAGGCCGTTTTCGCGTGCCAGGGAAGCAAAGGCTTCGCCGGCCGCTGCGCCACCAAAGAGGCTGTCGGCAACATTCAGCTCAAACTCGGCATTCTCCATCCCGGCTTGCTTGAGGTGGTAGGCGACCTTGTCGGGATCGGCCTCGCGCAACGGAATTTCATCGCAGTGCATGGGGTCGAACGGCGGGATCGGATGATCGCGACCGACTGTGCCCAGACCGTTGAACGCGATTTCGTTGAACTTGTCGCGATCCACGGCGTTCTTGACCGCCAGCCGCACATCGTTGTTGTCGAAGGGTGCCATATCCATCCGCATCGGATAGGTCAGATGCGAGCCGCTGGGCGCGGTGACAAGCCAGGCATCGTCGGATTCGTTGAGGGCCTCGACGAAGTTGGTTTCGACCGTACGAATAATGTCGGCTTCACCGGTCAACAGCGCATTGAAGCGCGTCGAGTTGTCGGGGATACCGAAAATCTCGATCGAGTCGATGTAAGGTCTGTCCTCGTTCCAGTAGTTCTCATGACGCGTGAAGATCGAACCGATGCCCCATTCGAGCTCTTCGATCTTCCATGCGCCGGTGCCGACATAGTTAAGGTTGTAGTCTATCGAATCATCGGGTTGCACCGTGAAGTGGTACTCGCTCAGCACCGTGGGAAGATCGGCATTGGGCGCGTTGAGCTTGACGACCAGCATGTCGTCACCATCGGTCGCAAACTCGGTCACGCTGCTGAGATAGGCGTTGGCCGGCGACGGGCTGCCCTCGACAAGATGGCGGTTGAGCGAATGCACAACGTCGGCCGAGGTCATGGTCTTGCCGTTGTGGAATTCCACGCCCTTGCGCAGACGGAAATACCACTCACTGCCATCCGCATTGGGCTCCCACTCGATCGCCAGCGACGGTACGAGGCCATCATCACTCTCGCCCGGCTTGACGTCGAGCAGACGGTTGGAGAGCGGGCCGTTGCGGTCGAGATCGCTCCAGTTGACGAGCAGGATCGGATCGATCGTGCCGCCGGCGACATCATCCTGCGAGGCGACCAGAAGGTGGCCGCCGCGTTGCGGGCCCGAGGCCTCGGCTTCCTTGATCGTTGCGTTGACGAAGGTCGTGGCAGCTACGGCGCTCAATCCCATGCCCATCAGGCCGGCATTGAAGTCACGGCGCGAAACCTTGCCCTTCATGAATTC
>JABIUG010000002.1 GCA_018700655.1 Rhodospirillaceae bacterium
GAGAAGGTCGTGACCCAGGTATGGGGCGGCGAAAGCCACTCGCCGACATTCTCGGCGTTGTAGGCAAAAAAGTCGGCGGCCTGGCCGCCCTTGGGCGTGCGCACGGTGATTTTCTGCCCCTTGGCAACGCGAACGCTGCGGCCTTCTGAGGCCGGAACAATGGTCATGGTCATGGAGATACCCCTTGAAATTCCGGATGCAGGTTATGCCAAGTCCGCATTGGTGCAAGGCCTTCGTGGCCTGAAGCCATGGCGTTACTTCGCGTTATCGGCCATGCCCCGCAGGATCAGCGCGCGTGCTTCGTCGGCATCGCCCCAACGCTGGATTTTAACCCATTTGTCCGGTTCAAGATCCTTGTAGTGCTGGAAAAAGTGCGCGATCTGGTCGAGCAGGATCTTGGGCAAATCAAGATAACCCCCGATGTCGGCGTAATAGGGTTGCAAGGCCTCGATGGGCACAGCCAGGAGTTTTTCATCGATCCCGGCTTCGTCTTCCATCAGCAACACACCGACCGGTCTGCCGCGCACAATCGCACCCGGCACGACCGGCGTGTGGGCCGCAACCAGGACATCGACCGGATCGCCGTCATCGGCCAGCGTGTGGGGAATGAAGCCGTAATTGCAGGGATAGCGCATGGCGGTGTGCAGGAACCGATCGACAAAGATAGCGCCCGATTCCTTGTCGAATTCATACTTCACCGGTTCGCCGCCCAGGGGGACTCCGATCACGACATTGATCTCGTCGGGCGGATTGCGCCCCGCCGGCACTTTTGCAAGGTCCATGGTGGCCCCTACTCGGCGGCCTGGCGCGCCAGCGCCTGGAGTTCACCAACAATCTGATCGGCCTGCACGATGCGGCAGTAACCACCGTACATGCCGAGCGACTGATCGTGGCGTTCCTGGGTCATGGTCGCGCAGGCGTCTTCTGGCACCGTGACGAGGTAGCCCAGATCGCAGGCATCACGCACGGAAGATTCAACACACTGGTCGGTCAGGAGGCCGCAGATGATGAGCTGCTCGACCTCAAGTGCGCGCAGGACATAGTCGATGTTGGTCGACATGAAGACGTTGGACGACGTCTTGGGGATGACGATCTCATCGTCCATTCGCGCGACACTATCGGGCAGTTCGGCCCATGGCGAACCCTTGGGCACGCCGATCCCCGAAATCTTGTAGTCCAGACCGAGATCACGCATGTCGCGGGTCAGCGCCTCGACGACGGTATAGATGACTTCGACGCCGGAAGCCCGACAGGCGTCCTGCAGGCGTTTGATCGCGGGCAGGGTGGTCGTTTCCAGCCGGTCGAAATGATAGGCGAGGTCGTCTGGAATGTTCTCCGGATCGACATGAGAGAACTCACCGTCGCCCGGGACGGACGTGTAGTTCTGGACATCGACGACCAGCAGTGCGGTGTGGGCTGAAGTCTGGATCGGAACATGGCGGGTCAACCCGCCTTTGCCGTCTGTAGCTAAACGTGCGCGAGACATAAAGGTTTTCCCATTCTGGCAACGACAAGCGAATTTGCAGCAAAGCCTGGTGCTTGTCTGCATGCAGCAGGACGACCCCGATCAGGTTGACCACCAACAGCTCCTGGCCTAGCCCGGATAAGACTCGGCATCCTTGTAGGGGAACCACCAGAAATCAGCCGGTACGTTCTCGTGATCGATCATCGAGAACTTGGAATGGCGGAACTGGTCGAGGCCCTCGGCGCCGAGTTGGCGACCCGTTCCCGACATCTTGCGCCCACCAAAGGGACCGGCATCGTTGTCCAGCAGCGAGCTGGAGTTGACCCAGGTCATGCCTGCTTCGATCTCGTTGATGGCACGCATCGATTCAGCAAGATCATTGGTATAGATGAACGAACCCAGCGCATATTTTGAATTGTTGGCATGCTCGAGGGCTTCATCAAAGCTCGACACGCGGCAGATCGGCATGACCGGGCCGAAGCTCTCGTTGTTCATGATTTCCATATCGGGCCTACATTCGGTCAGGATCGTGGCATCGCTGAAATAGCCACGATTAAATCCATCAGGGCGGCCGCCGCCGACCACGACCTTGGCGCCTTCCTCGATCGCGCGCGCAAGCATGGCTTCATAGCGATCACGTTCGCGCTGCGCGGCCATCGGGCCCATGTCGACCCTCTCAAGGCCGTTGCCGATGCGCAGTTTTCTGGTGAGTTGCGTGACCTCTTCGACGAAGCTGTCGTGGACATCGTCGTGGATATAAAACCGCTCAGCCGCCGCGCAGACCTGGCCGCAGTTGAGATAGGCTGAAAACACCGCGCCCTGCGCTGCAACATCCATCGTGGCCGAGGGCATGACGATAAAGGGATCGTTGCCGCTGGCTTCGATCAGGGCGCGTTTGAAGGTCGGTGCACAGGCTTGGGCGACGGCCTGGCCGGCCCCGATCGAACCGGTGAAGGCGATGCCGTCGACGCCGTCATGGCCGACCAGGTGTTTGCCGACTTCCACCGCACCGGTGATGCACTGTACGAGCCCTTTGGGCAGATGATCGAAGCACTCCATCATCATCAGCGACGAGAAGCTGGTGAGTTCCGAAGGTTTCAGGATCACTGCGTTGCCCGCGCCCAGCGCCC
>JABIUG010000065.1 GCA_018700655.1 Rhodospirillaceae bacterium
CTTTTGTGTCCTGGTAAACCCGGTCAGTCTGCGTTGCGCGATCGAATGCCGCGAGTATCAGGGCTTTCAGGGCCACATTCCCTCGATGTACGCCTTTGTCCCTGCCCAAGGCCCGGTCGTGCTGCATGGCGCGACGCAACGTCATTATCTGATGGTTGACGACTACCGCGCCCAGGAGCGCCTCAATGTCTTCGAAGGCGGACTTGACCTGACCGACCATGCGCGCCTCTTTGCCGATAGCCTGAACGCCTTCATCGATGAGATCGGCCTTGCCGGCGAAAACCGCCGCGTCGCGATCGAGATGCTCAACCCCAGCGTTACCCAGGCTGTCCTGCAGGTCGGTCTGGAAGCGGTCGATGCCGAACCGATCATCGAGAAGGCCAAATCGATCAAATCGCCCGAAGAGATCGCCTGCATGCGCCATTCCATCGCGGTCGCGGAGTTCGGCATAGCCCATATGCAGGAACTGCTGGAACCCGGCATCCGCGAAACCGAGCTGTGGTCGGTCATGCACCAGGTCAACATGGCCCATGACGGCGACTGGTTCGATGGCCGCATGTTGTGTTCGGGGCCACGCACCAACCCCTGGCTCCAGGAAGCGTCTGACCGGGTGATCGAAGCCGGCGACTTCGTTGCCTTTGATACCGATATGATCGGCCCCTTCGGTTATTGCGCCGACATCTCGCGCACCTGGCTGTGCGGCCCGGCCGAGCCGAGCGAGGAACAGCGCCGGGTCTATTCCCAGGCCCATCAAGAGGTCATGTACAACATCGATCTCGTCAAACCGGGCATGACCTTTCTCGAGTTCACCGAAAAGGCCTTCCGCCAGCCCGAGGAGTTTGTCGGCCGGCGTTACCCCTGCCCCGCGCACGGCATCGGCATGTCGGACGAATATCCCAAGCTCCACTATCCCCAGGATGTCGCCAGAGGCATCTATGACGGCGTCATCGAAGAGAACATGACGCTGTGCATGGAGAGTTACTGCGGCTCTGAACGCGGCGGCCCCGGCGTCAAGCTCGAGCAGATGGTTCTGGTGACCGCCGACGGCTGCGAACTCCTGACGAACTATCCCTTCGAAAAGGCCTTGCTCTAGTCGAGTAACTCATCCTCGAACGGGAAGGTCGACATCAGCTGGTAGCCGTCGTCGGTGACCAGCACCATGTCTTCGAGTTTCACGCCATCAGAGCCGCCGACGGCACCGATATAGCTTTCGACCGTCACGACCATGCCAGCTTCGAGCACGCCGTCATAACCCTGCTTGTCCCAGTCGGGCCAATAGGGGATCGAGGGCCATTCGTCGCCCATGCCCATACCGTGGAAGGGCATGGAGTAACGCTGCTCCCAGAGCTCGTCAGGCAGGCTGAACTGGCGTTCCGAAAGCTCGCGGAAGGTCACGCCTGCCTTGATCAGCGGCCTGTTGTATTCAAGGTTTTCCTATGCGGTCCGGTAGAGGCGTTTCTGCTCGTCGGTCGGTTTTCCGGGTTTGCAGTGGAAGGTGCGCGACATATCGGCGCCGTATCCCCAAAGCCCGATCATGCCGGTATCGATGGCGAAGAACTCACCGGCCCAAATCATGCGGTCGCTGCATTCCTGGCCCCAGGGATTGGTTCGCCCGCCCGAACCGGCAAGGTGGTACTCGACCCACTCACCGCCATTGCGGATGTTCTCGTGATGGAGTTCCGCCCAAAGCTCGATTTCGGTAATGCCCGGGCGCAGATTCTCGCGCACACGGGCAAGCCCGGCTTCGGCAATCGTGATGGACTGGATCATCAGCGTGATTTCGTCGGGATTCTTGATCGCACAGGCGTGCTCAACGACTTCTTCGCCTGAAACAATCTCGATCCCGTGTTTCATCAGAGCGAGCATGGCGATCGGCTCGCAGATATCGATCGCGATACGGTTGCTGCCGCCACCGTCGCGCTCGATCATGGCCGCCATCTCGGCCGCCCAGTTGTCGGCAAATTCTCCGGCGCGGTCGCCTGCCGGGAAATAGGTGAAGACAATCGCGTCATGCACCTCGCCGATCATGTCGGGCTTGTCTTCCTCGTCGAACAGGCGTTCCCAGTCGAACATCGAGATCTTGCCTTCGGCCAGAACCCAGGCGCAGCGGAAGGGCGAATGCAGATTGAATATCTGGGCGAAACGGGTGCCCGTGGCGTAGCGCACGTTCACGCCGCCGAACAGAATGATACCGGCCAGATCGCACGCTCGTAGCTGTTTCTGGACCCTTTCCATGCGATAGCGGCGCATACGCTCGATATCGACGCCCTTTTCCCAGTCCTTGACGGACCAGCCGTGGGTGTTGCGGGCAAGATAGGTTGGATCGTTCATGGGAAGTCCTCCGTGGACGATGATCGAGGCTGGAGCAAATCCGGTCAGCCCGTGATGTGCGCTCCCGACGCTGCGCCGTCTGCCTCCAGGTGTCGAGGGTGAACCTCGCCCCAAAGCCGCTCGGCATAAGCTGGCGACGCGATGTGGCCGGGATCGGTGACGTAACTCAGCAACAGGCTCAACCGTTGGGTCTCGCCGGTCGGAGCCGTCACGCGATGCAAGGTGTTACCACCGCGGAAAAGCTGAAGATCACCAGGCCGCAGCGCCAGGGTCCTCACGGCACTTCGATCGCCATCAAGGACCCGCTCGACCGCATCGTAGCGTTCATCATCCCCGGTCCGGATATCGGGGACATATTCGAACACGCCCCCGCCATCGGGCGCATCGAGCAGGATCGAAACGGTGAAGTCGTTGTGGTCGAAATGCCAGGAGAATTCCCGGCCCTGTGACTGCACGTTAACGTTCACGCAACCAAACGGGTCGCGGTAGCTGAAGAGTTCTTCATGGCCCAGACAATCAGCGACGAATCGGCAGAGGTCCGCATCCTGGAAAGCCAACCAGATGGCGCCGGAGGCATCGAACAGATCACCCCGCACCATGCCATGACAACGCAGAGCGAAACGCTGTAACGGGTGGTTTTCGGGGCAATCCTCCGGCGGATCGGAAAAGTACGGGTTGAGCCAGGCTTCCGTATAGGTCGCACGCGGCGCCAGGCCTCGGGCTTCGCGTTGCATCGCTTCGAGAACGTCAGGCCGGATGAAACCGGGCAGTCTGGCGCAGTTATCGGCGTCCAGATCTTTGCGTGCCCGAGCAACAAGATCGCGATAGGCGGTGCAGTCGGGGTCGCCGACGGGATAACGTTCTGTATCGAAGAGACCCTTGATCCAAGTGCTGGTCATCATGCCCTTAACCTCAAGTTGCCGGGGTCGTATGGCGCTTCCTGAAGCCGCTTGGCGGGTATGCCTTCGCCCAACATGACGATGGCAAGATCTTTGCGGTCGGCTGCACCCTGCTCAACAAAACCCAGCGCAAGGCACCGCCCGGTGCGGTAGCCGGTTGTGCCGGAGGTAACAAAACCGACGGGCCTACCGCCGGCCAGGATCGGGTAGTTGGCGTGCGGATCGCTGTCGCCGGGTTCGACCTCGAGCATGACGAAGACCCAGTCGGCGGGTTTGTCACGCTGGGCCAGCACGGCATCGCGCCCCCGGAACGGCCCTTTGTCGAAGGCGACGAAACGGTCGAGACCGGCATCGAAGGGTGTGTATTCGATGCCAAACTCCGCCTGCCAGCCGTGATAGCCCTTTTCGATCCGCATCGCGTTCAGCCCATAGGAACCGAAATCGGCAAGCCCCAGGTCGGCGCCCTCGCGCCATAGCGCGTCATAAACCCCCGGCGCATCGGCCATCGCCATGTGGAGTTCCCAGCCCAGTTCGCCGACAAAACTCACACGCAGTGCGAGGACTTCGGCGCCGGCCACGGTGATTTCACGCGCCGACATCCAGGGCGCGGCCTCTGCCGACAGATCGGCCTTCGTCAGGCGTGCAAGCAGCTCGCGCGATTGCGGGCCCATGACCATCAGAGTTGCACGGGTTCCCGACTCATTGGTCAGCACGACACTGCCGTCTGCGGGCAGCAGGCGCTGGAAGATATCGAAGTCGCGCCGCTCTGCCAGGGTCGGGCCCAGCAGAACAAAGCTGTTGTCGGCCAGGCAGGTCACCGTCGCCTCGGTCAACACCTTGCCCATTTTGGAGAGCACATAACGCAGATCGACCCGGCCCTGCCTGGGCAGACGCCCGCAGAACAGCCAGTCGAGCCAGTCTGCTGCGCCCGGACCTTCGACCAGGTAGCGGGTAAAACCACAGTGGTCCATGACACCGACACGGTCGCGCACGGCCTCGCATTCAGCCGTGACGGCTTCGGTCCAGCTCTCATGGCGGAAGCTCAGTTGGCCGTCATCCCTGGCGGTCTGCGTCTGGAACCAGATCGGCCGCTCCCAACCGCCGATCTGGGCATGAACCGCGCCTTTGGCTTTGAGCACGTCGTGCAACGGGCTCCGTGCAACCGGGCGACCGGCCTGCCAGACCCGGTGCGGGAACGGTGCTGCGTACTGGTTTTCGTAGAGTTCGCAGATACGCGCGCCGGTGAATTCCTGGGTCGCCCAATCGCCGAACCGGCGGGGATCCCAGGTCCAGCTGTCCCATTCGGTCTCGCCTTCCAGGATCATCTCAGCGATCGCCTTGCCCGCTGCCGGACCCTGGCAGAACCCGATCTGGACGGCGCAGGCGTGGTAGGCATTGGAAAGCCCCGGGGCTGGCCCGACCAGCGGCTGGGCATCGGGAGCGTAGGGGATCGGGCCGTTGACGAAACGTTGAATACCGGCTTCGTCGAGCATCGGGAAAAGTGCTGCCGCACTGTCATAAATTGCTTCGAGCTGGGAGAGATCATCGGCAAAGAGTTCCTGCCCGAATTCGGGCGGAACACCATCGTGCCAGACAAGATGCGCGGCATGCCCATAGGAACCCAACAGCAGGCCGTCGCGTTCCTGGCGAAAGTAGTACTCCCCGCCGAGATCACGAAAGATCGGAAAACGTTGATCGCGTTCAGCCACCGCAGGCAGGTCTTCGGTCACGACATACTGATGCGCCAGCGTCACCAGCGGAATGTCCTGGCCCATCATGGCCGCGACTTCCCCACCACGGAAACCGGCTGCATTGACCACAATCTCAGCCCGGATATCACCTTCACGGCAGCGCAGGATCCAGCTTGAATCAGCCTGCTGTTCGATTGTCTCGACGGGATTATGTCGCTTGATCCGGGCACCCAATGCACGGGCGCCAGTGGCGACGGCATGCACGACCTGGGCCGGATCGATCGCACCCTCATAGGGGTCAAGAAGTCCGCCGATCAGGCCGTCTCCCTTGAGGAAGGGGTGCAGGCGTTCCATCTCGGCGACATCGATGATCGGCATCTCCAGGCCCTGCCCCCGTGCGATGCCGGAGACGTAGTGCAGATGGTCCATGCGCTCGGGTGACCGGGCGGGATAAAGACAGCCATCGATATGAAAGCTGAAGGGGTAATCGACCGTGCGCGCGAGTTCCTCATAGAAACCCTTGGCGTAGTGCTGGGCACGCATGTTTCCCCAGTTGCCCGAGAACGGCGTGACATGACCGGCGGCATGCCATGACGAACCGGCGGTGAGCTCCTCGCGCTCGACCAGCATCACATCGGTCTCGCCTGCCAGCGCAAGCTGGTAGAGGCAGCAGACGCCGGTGATGCCGCCGCCGATCACCACGACACGCGCCTGCTCCACGTCAGTGGTCTCGCAGCAGGGTACCGAACCCGGTGATGGATTGATCGACCCCCAAGCGGCGCAAGACCTGCCAGTAAAGCGCCGCGTTGCACGCCACGATGGGTTTGCCGTGTCGGGCCTCGAGTTCCTCGATCAGGCCGACAACCGGCAACGCCGTGCCGACCTGCAGGATGGCGTCGATCCCGTCGAGAGCGACTTCAGCAAAGACACGGCGGACGTCATCGAGCGATGTTTCCACGATCTCCGGCAGTGACGGCGCCTGGGTGCCCTTGATCGCCACCACTTCGAAGCCGGCAGCTTCGGTGTTGGCTTTCACATTGGCATCGATTTCTGCGTTGAACGGGGTGACCACGGCGACCCGTTTCGCGCCAAGGGTATTCAGGGCAGCATAATCGGCAGCCGATGCGTTGAGAACGGGGATGCCGACCTGGGCTTCGAGTTCAGTACAGCGGGCCTCCAGTTTGGCCGGGCCACCCGGGCCTGCATCGGTCGTGAGACCGATGGCAAGTGCGGCCGGGCTGCAATCCATGAGCCTGGAAGCCTCGTCATCAAGGTCATCGGAAATGCGTTCGCCACCCAGGCGAAAGCGCTGCATCTGGTTCGTCACGCCTTCGGGTCGCAAGCTCGCGAGTTCGGGTTCCACCACCGTATTCATCGCCGGCGTCATCACGCCGATCACGGCACGGTGGCCCAGGGTGTCTGTCATCGCATCAGCCTTTCAAACGACGGGGAACCCGATCAAAAGAAAAAATCGACCGGCACGACATACATCAGAGCCATTCCTGCCTCCTGACAAGAGAAGAAATCCGGGTCAGGCATCAAAATTCGCTCATGCCGCGATGTCAGCGGCCACCCTCAGTCCCCGGGTCGCCGTGTCCGCAATCACAGGGCTGGCATACGCAGAACAGGTTTGATCACCTTTCCGCTTTCGCTGTCGGCTGCCGCCTGGTTGATGTCTGCCAGGTCGTAGAAGCTGATCAGCATGTCGAACAGGAAGCGGCCCTGACGGTAAAGCTCGATCAGTTGGGGAATAAAGACATCGGCAATGCTGTCACCTTCGATGATGCCACGCACCGTGCGGCCAAAGAGCAGGCTGTTGACGTCCAGCACCACTTCGGCTTCACCCTCAGGTGCACCCACGACACCGCAGATACCGCGAACATTGAGGCAATCAACGGCTTGCCTGATGGCCTGCCCCGATGAGGTGGTCCACCTTCTAAGTTAGAGTCCGGCGGTTGTGGTCGCCCTGCTGGGCTGACCGGAGCGTAGCGTAGGTCAGACCTGCAGGGCGCGGCAAGATGGCTTCGGGAGCCGGTGGTTTGTAGCCC
>JABIUG010000066.1 GCA_018700655.1 Rhodospirillaceae bacterium
CGGGCCTGCTTTCGGCCTTCATGAACAATGTTGCCGCCCTGGCGCTGCTCTTGCCTGTGGCCTTGCAGTCCTGCGCAAAGGTCGAACGCTCACCGGCACTGGTTCTGATGCCGCTTTCGTTCGGCTCGATCCTGGGTGGTCTGGCCACCATGATCGGCACCCCGCCCAATGTGATCATCGCATCCTACCGGGCCGAGATTGCGGGTGAGCCCTTTGCCATGTTCGACTTCACGCCGGTCGGCGGGCCGGTTGCGCTGATCGGCATTGTCTTTGTCGCCCTGATCGGATGGCGCCTGCTTCCCGCATCCGTGCGCGAAAAGAACGTTCCAGCCGACCTGATCGCGATCGACGACTATCTGACCGAAGCAGAAGTCACGGAAGCATCCGGTGTGGTCGACATGCCGCTGCATGCGCTTGACGACAGACTGGCCGAACTGGACGCCCAGTGCATCGCCCTAGTCCGCGGTGGCCGCCGGCTGCTCAGTTCCGCACGGTATGTCCGCATCCGCATCGGCGACGTCCTGCTCATCGAAGCAACACCCGAAGGGCTCACCGAGGTTGTCAGCAAGCTCGACCTGGAACTTGTCGGCGCGAAGACGGAAGCCAGCGAAGCGTTCGAAACAGAACATGTCATGCTGGTCGAGGCGATCGTTCCGCCCGGCAGCCGGATGGAGGGGCATACGCCCAGCAGCCTGCGCCTTGGCAGCCGCCACGGCCTCAATCTGCTGGCTGTCTCACGCCAGGGCCGGCCGATGCGAGGGCGCCTGCGCTCCCTGCGCTTCGAGGCCGGCGATGTTCTGCTGTTTCAGGGCGAGCGTGAACAGGTCGCCTCGTCCATGGCCAATCTGGGCTGTCTTCCTCTTGCCGAACGCGACCTGTCGCTGGGTCAGAAACGCCGTGCCTTGCCGGCTATCGGCATTTTTGCAGCGGCAATCGTCTCATCGGCGATCGGATTGGCGCCGATCACCGTGACCTTCTCGATCGCGATGCTGGCGATGGTCCTGCTGCGTTATGTCCGCTTGCGTGAGCTCTACGACACGATCGACTGGCCGGTACTGGTCCTGCTCGGTGCGATGATCCCGATCGGCGGCGCGCTCGAGGCGACCGGAACAACGACGCTGATCGCCGACCAGTTGCTCACCCTGCTGGCCGGGGCGCCTGCCCTGGTGCTCCTCACCGTCGTGCTGGTCATCACCATGACGCTTTCGGACATCATGAACAACGCCGCCACGGCGATCGTCATGGCGCCGATTGCGGTCGGCATCGCGCAGGCGCTGGGGGTCAGCACCGATGCTTTCCTGATGGCTGTGGCCGTCGGTGCTTCCTGTGCCTTTCTGACGCCGATCGGACATCAGAACAACACGCTCATCATGGGGCCTGGCGGTTATCGCTTCGGCGATTACTGGCGCATGGGTCTGCCGCTGGAAATCATCGTCGTGGCGGTTTCGGTCGGCCTTATTTCAGTGTTCTGGCCGCTTTAGACTAGATTGCGTTCAGGTCTCCGGACCACTCAGGATGCAATTGCGGCCCTATCGCGTTATTCCTCGTTGGCTTGAATGGGAATAAAGGCCAATGGCGCTTGTTCACGGATTTGCGCTGACCAATCTGCGCGGTGACGTCTTTGGCGGCCTGACAGCGGCCGTTGTTGCACTACCGCTGGCCCTGGCATTCGGTGTCGCCTCGGGCGCGGGCGCGATCGCGGGTCTCTACGGCGCCATATTTGTCGGCTTTTTTGCTGCCGTGTTCGGTGGCACGCCATCGCAGGTCAGCGGGCCGACCGGACCGATGACCGTGGTGATGACCGCTGTCGTGATGAAATACGCCGGCGACCCTGCGGCGGCCTTCACAGTCGTCATGATGGGCGGCCTGCTGCAGATCCTGTTCGGCACGCTCAAGCTGGGCCGCTACATCACCCTCATGCCGTTTTCGGTGATCTCGGGTTTCATGTCGGGGATCGGCTGCATCATCATCATTCTGCAGCTCCTGCCCCTGCCCCTGCTCGGGTTCGAGGGTTCGCCGGGCGGTGTCATCGGTGCGATCGAGAAACTCCCCGACGTCATCGCTGATCTCAACGTGGATGCCCTGCTCGTCGGGCTGGCGAGCCTTGCCATCATGTGGCTGATGCCTGCGCGGCTGCGTCGTTTTCTGCCGCCGCCGCTGGCTGCCCTGATCGTGGGCACATTGCTGGCACTTGTTGTCCTTCAGGGTGCGCCGGTGATCGGTTTGATCCCGCGTGGCATTCCGATCCCGCACTGGCCGACATTTGACCTGACCCTGCTAGGCGACATGATCCAGTCGGCACTGGTTCTGGCGCTGCTGGGCTCGATCGACAGTCTCCTGACCTCGCTGATCGCCGATAACGTCACCCGCACCCAACATGACTCCGACCGCGAACTTCTCGGCCAGGGCATTGGCAATGTCGTAGCCGGCCTGTTCGGCGGCATTCCCGGCGCCGGCGCGACCATGCGCACGGTGGTCAATGTGCGTGCAGGCGGGCGTACACCAATCTCCGGTGCGCTCCATGCGCTGGTACTTCTTGCTCTTGTTCTGGGACTGGCCCCGCTGGCCGAGGGCATTCCGCTGGCTGTGCTGGCCGGAATTTTGCTCAAGGTCGGTTGGGACATCATCGACTGGGATTTTCTGCGTCGGCTGCGGCGCGCGCCCCGCGGCGATGTGCTGGTGATGGCGACGGTGCTGCTGTTGACGGTCTTCACCGATCTGGTCACTGCCGTCGGTGTCGGGATCATCATGGCAAGCCTGCTCTCGGCGCGTCAGCTCTCCGAGATCCAGCTTTCCCAGCTGAGCATCGTCTCGAGCCACAATCTCGATGGCACGCCGCTCGATGATGAAGAGCGCGCGATTGCCGAACGGGTTGGCGGCCGGCTCCTGATCCTGCACCTGTCAGGGCCATTCAGCTTCGGTTCCGCGCGCGACATGATCAGCCCCATGGCTGTACACGGCGATTCATACGGCTTTGTTGTTTATGATCTCTCCGATGTCTCGATGCTCGACACGACCACGACGATGGCGCTGGACAGTCTGGTCTGTCAGGCCAGGGATGACGGCCGGCGTGTGATTGTCGTCGACCATGGCAAGGTCGCCGCCCAGCTCGACGACCTCAAGGTACTGGACCATGTCGACGGGAAGGACCGTTTCGACAATCGGCTGACGGCACTGCGCCATATCGACCGTCTGGTCACGGAAGACGAGGCACACCAAAACCATCATCGGGCTGGTCAAGACGACGCTGCTGGGTGATTCTGGCTCGAGAGCAATTCCTGATCTGAATGGATCATTCCACGATCCATTCAGATCAGGTGAAGTTGCTCTAGCTCTATGAAATAGAGCAGATTCACACGTTCACGCGGAACAACGAAGTGATTCAGCGTGAACGTGATCCGCTCTGGGATTCTGGCACCGGGGGAGGCGACATGGCGCAAGTTCAAAGCGCGGCAGGACTGATTGCATTGCTGTTTCTGGCATGGGCCATCAGCGAATCACGCCGGCGCGATGCCTGGCGGGTCGCCCTTGTCGGAGCATCCATGCAGTTCGTCCTTGCCCTGGTCCTGCTCAAGGCGCCGGTCATTGCCCAGGCGGTGGCAGCCGCGGGTTCGGCGGTAACGGCGGTGCAGGAGGCCACGAATGCGGGGACCACCCTGGTTTTTGGCTATCTCGGCGGCGGAGCTCTGCCGTTCACGGAATCTTATGCCGGCGCGAGCTTCATTCTGGCCTTTCAGGCCCTGCCGATGATTTTGTTGGTCAGTGCCCTGACCGCCCTGTTGACCCATTGGGGTATTCTGCCCTGGATCGTGCGTGCCATCGGTTTTGTCCTGGAACGTGCTTTCCATATCGGCGGCGCTCTGGGCCTGGCCAGTGCCGCCAACATCTTCATCGGCATGGTCGAAGCGCCACTTTTCGTGCGCCCGTACCTGAAATCGTTCAGCCGCAGCGAACTGTTTGTCCTGATGACGACCGGCATGGCGACCATCGCAGGCACCATGTTTGTGCTCTATGCCACTATCCTGGGACCGATCATTCCCGACGCGGCGGGCCAGCTACTCGTCGCTTCGGTGATCTCGGCTCCCGCGGCGATCTCTATTGCGGTGTTGATGGTGCCGGGCGACGGGACCAACACCGAAGGGCCGGTCATGCCCCTGCGCGACACCTCCAGTTCCATGGAGGCGTTGGTCAACGGCACGGAACAGGGCCTTCGCATCCTGCTCAATGTAATTGCCATGCTGATCGTGCTGGTCGCCCTGGTTTATCTGGTCAATGAAATCCTCGGCCTGTTGCCCGATATCGCCGGCGAGGCAATCACTCTGCAACGCGCTCTGGGAGTCTTGCTGATGCCGATCAGCTGGCTGATGGGCATTCCATGGGCGGAGTGCGGCGAGGCCGGGCGCCTGCTGGCGACCAAGATCGTGCTCAACGAACTCGTCGCTTATCTCGATCTGGCGGCCCTGCCCGATGGTGCACTGTCGGAACGCAGCCGCCTGATCATGCTCTATGCGCTATGCGGCTTTGCCAATTTCGGCAGCCTGGGCATCATGGTCGCCGGCCTCTCTGTCGTCGTGCCCGAACGCAAGAAGGAAATTCTGGACCTTGGCCTGAAGAGCATCGTCGCCGGCGTACTGGCGACCTGCAGCACCGGCTGTGTGATCGGCATTCTTGGATAAATGATTCACTGCCACACGATTGCCGCAGCCTTCCCCTAGGATCAGGCCCGGATCGAGTCCAAGCTGATCGCGGTCCGATCAGATTCTGCCGGCGGCGGAGCCGCCTTGCGCTCCAGGGAGAGCTTCCATGCGTTTCGTCATTTCCTTGCTCGCTTTGATGTTGGTCATCGCCTGGGACGCCACGGCAAACGAAACCGATGCGCCACGTGAACTCTGGATCGACAGCACCGAACTGCTGGCCGATCAGGACACGCCACGTTTCTGTGTTCAGTTCAACCGGCCGATCGATGTTGATGACTCCGTGTCGATCGATGCGTTTGTTCGGATCGAACCCGAAAGCGACACCGGCATCAGCGCCCGCCGCAACCTGCTTTGCATCGACGGGCTGAACCACGGCGGACGTTATACGGTGCGGCTTCTGGAAGGGTTGCCTGGAATCGATGCCAGGCTCATGTCGGAACAGACCCTGGATGTCGTGGTTCCCAACCGGGAGCCGGTCGTTGAATTCCCCAGCGGCGGATACGTTCTTCCTGCTGTCGGCAGCGCCGGTATCCCGGTCGAGACCGTCAACGTCGAAACGCTGGCGCTTAAGATTTATCGCGTCAACGACCGTTCCCTCGCCGATGAACTGCGCAACGGCCTGGTGTTCGGCGATCTGTATGACTGGACCATGGGCCAGCTTGCCGACCAGAACGGCGAGCTTGTCTGGCAGGGCGAAGTCGACATCACCAACGAGCCCGAGCAACGCATCCGCACGGCTATCCCGGTCGCAGAGACAATCGGCAGCCTGGAGCCGGGAATTTATGCGGCGGCAGCGGTCGAAGCCTCGGTACTGGACCAGGAATACTACTGGTATGACTGGGCGACCCAATGGTTTGTCGTCTCCGACCTGGGTCTGACGGCGATGATCGGCGAAACCGGCCTTCACGCCACGGCCCGCGCCCTGTCCACAGGTGAACCGCTGGCAGACGTTGCGTTCGAGCTGATCGCCCGCAACAACGCGGTTCTCGTGATCGAACAATCCGATGCCGATGGGCTGGCTGCCTTTGATCCGGGCTTTGCACGTGGCCAGGGAGGCAATGCGCCCCGCGTTCTGATCGCGCGTCTGGGCGACGATTTTGCCTTCCTTGACCTTGAAACCGCACCGATGGACCTGTCGGATCGCGGCGTCGAAGGCCGCTTGCCGCCCGAAGCGCTCGATGCCTTCGTCTACACCGAACGCGGCATCTATCGGCCCGGCGAAACCGTGCATGTCGTCGCCTTGTTGCGCAACAGCGAAGCCATGGCGGTTCAGGATGTCGGTCTCACCCTGCGCCTGTTGCGCCCCGATGGTGTCGAAGCGATCAAGGATGTGGTCCCCGATAACGGCGGCGGCAGCCATCCCTGGGCGATCGTCCTGCCAGGCAATGCCTATACGGGATCCTGGACGCTGCAGGTGCTGGTCGGTGACGGCGACCCCGTCGGGTCAGTGCAATTCCTGGTCGAAGATTTCGTGCCGCCGCGCATCGAGTTCGAACTTTCAACCGACCCGGAAATCCTGAACGCCGATGACGACGACGCCATGGCAACCGTTGACGCCGGTTATCTCTATGGCGGCCAGGCAGCTGGCCTGACCGGCGAAGCAAGCTTCAGCTTTGACCACGCCCGCGATCCCTTTAGCCGGGATGACGGTTATGAATTTGGCCTGATCGAAGAAGACCTGCCGGTAAGCTACGACATCGCCAGCTTCACGACCGATGCGGCCGGCGACGCCAGCTTCCCGATCTGGCTCGACCAGATCGGGAATGTCACAAGCCCCATCGACGTGACGGTCCATGCCCAGATCTTCGATGTCGGCGGCCGGCCGGTCGGGCGCAACGCCACGATGACCGTGCTGAACAGCGACACTCTGATCGGCATCAAACCCCTGTTTGCAGAAAGCACGATCCGATGGGGCGAGGACGCCCTCTTTGAAATTGCCGCCTATGGCAGTAACGGCGAGCGTCTGGCCCTTGACGGACTGCAATGGAACCTGGTGCGCGAGGACTATGACTGGCGCTGGTACGACGCCGGTTGGCGCTGGGAATATCAGGGTTTCTATTGGGATGAACCGATTGCATCCGGCAGCCTTGATGCGCTATGCGACGACGCCACGGTCATCAGCCAGAGCGTGACCTGGGGCCGCTTTCGCCTTGAGGTCTATGATCCCGCAACAGGTGCTGCGACCAGCGTGCGTTTCCGCTCGGGATGGCGCAGCACACCCAATGTCGCCGATGCACCGCCCGATCGCGTGACGGTGACGGTGTCAGATGCCGCTTACAAACCCGGCGACACCGCGACGCTCTTCATCGACCCGCCGTTCGACGCACGCGTTGCGCTTGCCGTGATGGACGACGGCGTGCGCGACATCCGTTTCCTTGATATTCCCGAGGCCGGAGCAGAGGTCGAACTGAAGGTCGATGCAGCCTGGACGCCCGGCGTCTATGTTGTCGCCACCGCCTATGGCGCACCCGACCCGCTGGTGCCGACGATCCCGCAACGCGCGCTCGGGCTGGCCTGGGTCGAGGTCGACCTCGAAGGCCAGCGGCTTGATATCGGCCTCGTTGCACCCGAACTGATCGAACCCGAAACCACCCTCACGACCACAGTGACGGTCGAAGGGGCCGGCGACGGCGAAGAGGTCTTTGTGACCCTGGCCGCGGTCGATGACGGTGTCCTGCAGCTGACACGTTACGCCGCACCTGATCCGCAGGACTATTTCCTGGGCCAGCGCAGTCTGGGTGTCGCCATTCGCGACCTCTATGGCCGCCTGATCGATTCTTCGGGCGCCATTTCGGGCATCCCGCGCCAGGGTGGCGACGCCTTGCAGGGTGGTGGACTGGCCGGCGCCCTGCCAAAGCGCTCAAGCCGTGTCGTCGCACTCTTCTCGGGCGTCTTGCCGGTGATCGACGGCACGGTCGAAATTCCGCTCGATGTGCCAGATTTCAACGGTCGCCTGCGAGTCATGGCAGTTGCCTGGTCGCCACGGGGCACGGGGCAGGCCGAAACCACCGTGCAGGTCTCGGCACCGATCATTGCCGATCTCTCTCTCCCACGTTTCCTTGCACCAGGTGATCTTTCGACCGCAACCCTGGCCATCGACAATCTGCGGGCCCCCGAAGGCAGCTATGAGTTCTTCCTGACGGCGGAAGGAGCTGTTGAAGTGCTTCAGCCCTGGGGCAGCGTTGCCATGCTGAACGCGGGTGAACAGGCCCGCAGCACGTTCCGCCTGGAAACCAAGGAGATCGGAACCGCCCGCATCGAGCTGGTCATCAATCCGCCGGAAGGCGACAGCATCGTGCGCAGCTGGGATCTTTCCGTGCGGCCTTCGACGCCCCTGACGACGACCCGTCGCCTGATCAGCATCCCGCCCGGCACGTCCTATCTAGTCCCGACAGCCGACACACAGGGTTACTACGCCGATGGTCTGACCGTCAGCCTGACCGCCGACAGCACGCCACCGCTCGATACCGTGCAGCTTTTGCGCTCGCTTTATCTCTACCCCTATGGCTGCGCCGAGCAGACCACCAGCCGGGCGATGCCTCTGCTTTATGCAGCATCTCTGCCAGGCGCCGAGCAGGCGCTCGATATCGACCAGAACGAGATCGACAACCGCCTGCGCACAGCCATTCGCCGGTTGAGTGCGATGCAGACCACGTCTGGGAACTTCGGCCTCTGGAACTGGTACAGCTACACCCGTCCCTGGCTCGATGCCTATGTCATGGATTTTCTCAGTCGCGCCCGCGAGCTTGGTCATGCCGTGCCTGAACAAACCTGGGATTCGGGCATGCGTGCTCTTGAGATCACCGCGCTCGATTCCTATGGCGACGACGATGCCCGCGCTTATGCGGTCTATGTTCTGGCGCGCAACGGCTGGAGCGATCCCTATGATCTCGCCTATGTCGCCGACAACCTGCAACGCAACGGCCTGACCACGATCAGCCAGGCGCTTGTCGCAGCGACCTTTGCCAACCTGGGCGATATGCAGCGTGGTTTGTCGATTGCCGGAGATATCGAGATCGATGGCCTCTCGGCCTCTGGTTACTGGTTCTACGGTTCGCCACTGCGCGACAGTGCCATGGTCGCCACAATTCTGATCGAAAGCGGTTTGGCGTCACCGTCTTCCCTGTTGTCGACCTATGAGGCGATTGGTCGTGGATTTGGTGAACGGCGCTGGACCAGCACGCAGGAAAACGCCTGGCTGGTGATGGCGGCCCATGCTGCACGTAGTGGCCACATGGTTGCCGTGTCGCTCAACGGAGAAACCCAGACGAGCGAAGGCGCATGGCAGACTACCCTCACCTGGCCACCAGAGGACGGTTATGTGGCGTTACGCAACGAAGGTGACGCCCCCCTCTTCGCCAGTATTGGTGTCTCAGGCTATCCCCTGGCCGATCCGGTTCCCGAGGCCGACGGGTTTGAGATCTGGCGCTATGTCTATGACCGCAACGGCGTTCCGCTGGGATCACAGGCCTTGATGCAGAACGACCTCGTCGTCGTCGTCGTCGCAGGCAGGGTGACCGACGGGCTGAGCCACGACGCCATGGTCGTCGACCTTCTGCCGGCCGGGCTCGAGCTCGAAAACGCCCGCCTGGAAGGTGTCATCGACGTGGGTGATCTGGCCTGGCTGGGCGAGCTGACCTGGCCCGACACGATTGAACTGCGTGATGACCGTTTCGTCGCGGCGTTCGAGACCTATGACGACCGGTTCCGCTTTGCCTACCTGGCACGGGCCGTCACGCCGGGGACATATTCCATGCCACCGCCCCATATCGAAGACATGTACCGGCCCTACATCTTCGCCCGCGGCGAGGCGCGCAGCATCGTCGTAACGGGCCCCTGAGGCACGGCTATGGCTTTGCGGCACAGACTCCGATTGACGGCCCGGTTGGCTCTGGCGGCATCGCTTGCGGTGCTTGCCGCGCTTGTGGCCGATCGGCTCA
>JABIUG010000067.1 GCA_018700655.1 Rhodospirillaceae bacterium
CCTCCGCGTCTCCGCGTGAAAATCTCTCGCAGAGGATTTCAGAACACGCCGGCTTCCAGGCCCGCAGCCATCAGCATGCCGAGTTCCTCGACCTCGCCGACAAAACCCTCCTGCCATTCTCCCTTCAGCAGTACGGGTTCGTTGACGGCGCGCCAGCGCAGGCCCGTGGTGATGGTCTCGATGCCGCGCCTGGTGCCGGTGCCGTCGAGCCCGGCGCGGATGTAGAGGGCGTAGGGCAGGCCCTGTTTTACTTCCAGTACGGGATAATAACAGCGGTCGAAGAAGTCCTTCATCGCGCCTGACATATAGCCCAGGTTCTCGGTCGTCCCGAGTACGATAGCGCTGGCGGCCAGGACATCGTCAGGCCCGGTTTCGAACGGGTTCAATGCACGCACCGTAATGCCTTCTGCCTCAAGAGAGCATGCACCGCGCTCGACCGCGTCGCGCAGGGCCTGCGTGTTGGGCGAGGGCACATGGCCGACGATCAGGAGTGTCTTGGCGGACATGGCCATTTCCCTCGCAGGCATGGGATGATGCGTCAAGCACGGAACAGGAGTAGCGTTTCTGGCTCAACCGCCAAGCACGGTGCCGCCATGTCCCAGCCCGCTGGAGTCCAGCAACTCGAAACCCTTGGTGACCGGCGTATTGCCGTCACCTGGGCTGATGGCGCGACCAGCCGTTATCATTTTGTCTGGCTGCGCCAGCAGTTCTTTCATCCGGCAACGGGCAGGGGCGATCAGCAGCCCGGCGATCCGCTGCGCCTGCCGGATATTCCTGAGGACCTCGTTCCCGGGGACTGTTCGGTCGAGGACGGCAGCCTCGTGGTGCGCTGGGCTAACGATGATGCGGTGACGCGCCACGAACTGGGCTGGCTGCGACGCAACGCCTATGACCGTGATCAGCGTCTGGCGCGAAAGGCCAGGCAGCAGTCGTGGGCCGGTGAAGAGGTCACCGAAAGCGAATGGCTCGATTGGGAGCAGGTCATCCGGGACGAGGAAGCTCTTTTTGGCCTCTTTGTCACGCTGCGCGACCGGGGCATCGCCCGCCTCAAGGGGGCGCCGTTTGCTAAGGACGAGGTTCGACGTCTGGCCGATCGGTTCGGTGCGCTGCGTAATTCCGACTTCGGTATGATTGGCGAGATCGTCTCCAAGCCACCGGACAAGGCGGGGCGTTATGCCAATATCGGGGCGGGTAGTGCCGTGCCGCTGGCGGCCCACACCGATGAAGGCTGGCGTTATGCGCCGCCGGGCATCAACTTCCATCTTGCGATCGAAAACACGCCGACCGGCGGCGGTGACTCCATGCTGTTCGACGGTCTGCTCGCCGCCGAACGTCTGCGCGAGAACGCCCCCGAGGCTTTTGCTTTCCTTAGCTGTGAGCCCTTGCGCTTTGCCGCCGAACGCAACCCACAGGAGCGTTACTACTCCCACGGCCGGGTGATCGTGACCGATCAGGACGGTGAGATCGTCGGCATCAGGTTCTCCGACCGCACACTGGGTGTTCAGGACCTCGATGGGGACAAGATCGAGCCGGCCTATCGTGCGTTGCGCGCCTTTGCGATCGAGATGTATGGCGGGGACCTGGTTTATCGCCACAAGTTGGGGCCGGGCGAATGCCATGTCTTCGACAACCATCGTGTCCTCCATGCCCGCAGCGGCTTCGACCCTGCAGCAGGCCCACGCCGGATCCAGCAGTGTTCGGTCGACCGCGAAGAGTTCCACAACACATACCGACAGCTCGCCGAGAAACTGGGGCGGATGGATGATGCCGCGATGATTTTGCCCAATGGAGCGCTGGGTTAGGGTAGTCTTGGCACGCGGAGACGCGGCGTTCCCGCAGTTGTCAGGCAGCAGGTGTACTGTCACGCTTTAGGGTAATCGGTCGTGCTGCTTGCGCAGCCAAACCCGGCGTTTTCCGAATGAGGCACCGATGCCTGTTTCACGACGTACGTTCCTCAAGACGGCTGCCATTGCATCTGGTGCCACGGTCATGCCGTTGGGCGATGCGGCATGGGCGGACTGGCCATCCGAGTCGGTATTGGATGAACTGCGCGCCAAGGTCGGTGAGCGCCTGATAGCGGTCGAAAACCCGCTCGCGCCCTGCCTGGTGGGTGCCTCGGGCGAAGCCTGTGAAGCCAGGCTGCAAAATCTCAACAATCCGTTTTTCATCGAACGGCAGCCGGGCGGGTATCAGTCCACCGGATGGCTCGATGCCTGGAAGGTCGAGATCAGTCCCTACGCTGTCGCGGCTGAAAGCCCCGGGGATATCGTCGCGGCAGTCAATTTTGCCCGCGAACACGGGGTTAGGCTGGCAATCAAGGGAACCGGTCACGACTATCTCGGACGCAACTGTGCCGCCGCCTCGCTCCTGGTCTGGACCCACAACATGCGTGCGGTGAACTATCACGAAGCTTTCCGCATTGCCGGTGCGGACGACACGGCTCCGGGCGTTCCCGCCGTGAGTGCCCAGGCCGGAGCGCGGTGGGTCGAGGTCTATCTCGCCGCCTCGGCGAACGATCGGTATGTGCAGGGTGGTGGTTGCACCAGCGTGGGAGCAGCCGGCGGTTTCATCCAGGGCGGCGGCTATGGCAGTTTCTCCAAGCGCTTCGGTTCCGGTGCCGGTGGTGTGCTGGAGTTCGAAGTGGTGACAGCCGACGGCCAAATGCTGGTCGCCAATGCAATTCAGAACTCCGATTTGTTCTGGGCTTTGCGCGGAGGTGGCGGCGGGACGTTCGGCGTGGTGACCAAGGTGATGTTGCGCACCCATGAGCGCCCCGACACGTTCGGTATCCTGAGCGGCACGATCACGGCGCCGGACGACGAGGGGTTCAAGGACCTGATCGAGTGGATCGTGGCGTTTTATCCGGACGCTCTCAACAATCCGAGCTGGGGTGAGCAGATCTCCCTGAAACCCGACAACTCCCTCGAACTTTTCATGACCTATCTTGACCTGGATGAAGCAACGGCGATGTCGGTGTGGGCCCCGCTGGCCGATGCTCTCCCCGAGGGTTTTGCTGTCGACCTGTCTGCCAAGACCTATCCATTCGCAGGGATGTGGGATCTAGACTACTGGAGAGACACGGATCCTGGTTTTGTCACGACCGACCAGAGCCCGGGTGGCGACCCGAACATGTTCTGGTGGAGCCCGAACCAGGCTGAGGTCTCCGGCTTCACCAACACTTATGAGTCACGCTGGCTGCCGATCGATCACTTTGAGCCGGAGAATGCGAGGGAACTGACCCGGGTGCTGTTTGATGCCTCGCGCCACGCAAGCCCGAGCCTTCATACCAACAAGGGTCTGGCAGGCGTGCCCGACGACGTGATGGCACGCGAACAGGAAACCAGCATCAACCCGCTGGTGCGCGATGCCGCGGCCCTGATCATCCTTTCTTCCCGGCGGGCTCCCAGGTACCCCGGTGTTCCCGGCCATGAGCCGGACCTTGCCAAGAGCCGCGAGATTGCTGCGGCCATCAGTGAGGCGATGACCATCCTTCGGGCGGCGACGCCTGGTGGAGGGGCTTACATGAACGAAGCGGATTATTTCGAGCCCGATTGGCAGCAGAGTTTCTATGGCGTGCACTACGAGCGGCTGCTCGAGATCAAGCAGCGTTACGACGCCACCAACCTCTTCAAGGTCCATCACGGAGTCGGCAGCGAGTTCTGATCTGCGTTTGCTGTTGCTTCTCGCTGATCGCACGAGCGCCGGGTGTGTCACTCAGATCTCGGTTTCCCAACTTCCGGCCTGCTTGAGATAGGCCTCGGGGTCACGCGCGCGTTGTTCATAGGCCCCGCGAAGCGGACGGGCGGTTTCGAACAGAGCGCGCAGGGCTTCAACGGCGAAGGGGTCGTGGTCGATGCGCAGGTCGAGCACGGGGCAGCGCCCGGCGCCATAGACGAACGGATCGGCATCGGCGTGAAAAACACGCACGAAGGCCGAGAGTTCGGGCTGATGGATGCCGTCGTCGTCGGCTTGGCCACCGACATCGCGCCCGCCTTCGATCGCGCAAAGCAGGCGCTCGGCAAGGCTCCCTCCGGGATCGCTGTCGAACCCGGCGATCATGCCGGAAACCGTGGCCTGGCCCGCCAGCATGTTGCCTACGGCAAGGCCGCCGCTGGTCGTCGCGTGACCTTTCCAGTCATGGTTGGCCTCGCCGGTATAGACCCAGCTGTTGCCGTCGTGGTCCAGAATGGCGAGCTGACGCCGGCCCAGATGCGGGTCGAGCTTGGCCAGTTCGCCTTCAAGTGCCAAAAGTGAAATGCCTGCGCCCAGCAGGTCACCGGCCTCGAAACCCAGGCCCGGACGGGCGACGGCCTGGCTGGCGATCATCCATTGTTTGTCGCCGGCCCGGACCCACTGTCCCAGCCGTGCGCCCACAGCAATCGAAGTCGTCGCCGAACTTATGCCGATCTCGCCCGTGCGCGCGCAGGTTCCAAGCATGGTGAAGGTCATGACGTTCTCCCGTGGCCAATGAAACAAGTATGGCATCGGGATCGTCCGGTGTCGCGATCAACCGGGCTGTTGCGGCTTTGGCCTGTCCGGCGTAGCAAGAACCCCGTGCCCGCTTGGCGGAACTGGTAGACGCACGAGACTTAAAATCTCGGGTCCTTCGGGACGTACAGGTTCAAGTCCTGTAGCGGGCACCGCCCCCTACACTAACTCACTGATATGTCAGCGTTTTTTCTGTTGGCAGACCAGGTGACGTACAGGATGACGTACAATCTATCCCCTCATATCCGTGTTCGCAGCGGCATCTATCACTTCGTCAGACGTGTCCCTGCTGACCTTCAGCAGCACTATCGTAGCGACAGGGTAAGTATCAGCCTGCGGACCAGGTCAACCAAAGCTGCATACCGTTCTGCAACGTCGATCAAC